>CP003809.1:600000-900000 GCA_000299095.1 alpha proteobacterium HIMB5
TAGCTGTTGGCAGTGGCTTTAATACAAAAAATTCAAGATCTAGAGAAAGTACTAAAATTCTAACTTATGGTTTAACAAATTTTGATCTTGTAAAAATAGCAGACTCTCAAACACCTATATCAGAAGTTGATGTTTGGCTAGGTAAACAAAATAATGTTAAAGTTTATACCAAGAAAAATATTTATAAGACTATAAAAAAAGCCAGAAAAAAAAATTTAAAGATAAGTGTCAATTATGAAGGTCCGATTGAGGCTCCAATTAACAAAGATGATGTACTCGCAAAACTGAAAGTTGTGTATGAAGATGAAATTATTGGTGAATATGATCTTTATGCACTTCAAGATGTAAAAAAACTCAATATGTTTTCAAGATTGATGAGATCCTTAAATTATTTAATTTGGGGTGATGTCTAAAAAACCAATTATTGTTTTTGAAGGTATAGAAGGTTCCGGCAAAACTTCTCATATAAAAAACGTAGAAAAATATTTAAAAAAAAACAATAAAAAATTCATTAAAATTAGAGAACCAGGTGGATCAAAAAACTCAGAAAGAATAAGAAAATTAATTTTAGACAACAAATCTACATTTAACAATACAACAGATTTATTATTATATTTAGCAGCTAGAAGTGAAAATATTTCTTTATTAAAAAAACACTACAAAAAAAAATAATTTTATTAGATAGGTTTACTGACTCAACAATTGCATATCAACATTATGGCATGGGTGTAAATTTGAAGATTATAAATTTTATTAATAATTATTTGCTTAAAAATATTAAAGTTGATTTTACCTTTTTACATTTAGTGAATAAAAAAAATTTACATTTAAGATTAAAACAAAGAAAAAAATTAAATAGATATGATAAATTTGATTTTAAATTTTATAAGAAAGTCCAAGATGGATTTATTAAAATTGCAAAAAAAAATAAAAATAAATATTCACTAATTGACTCAAATCTAGATTTTAAACACAATAAAGAGATAATAATAAAAAAGATAAATAAAATTATATAATGAATTTAGATCCTTTTAAACAACTACAATTGTATGGATATAAAAATTATTTTAATGAATTAAAAAATTTATATATAAAAAATAAATTACCAAATAAAATACTTTTAAATGGAAAAAAGGGAATAGGTAAATGCACTTTTGCTAATCATTTTATAAATTTTGTTTTATCAAATGATGAAGATAATAAATATGATGACAATAATTATCTTATAAATTCCAATAATAGATCTTTTAAACTTATCACTAATAAATCATCACCAAATTTTTTTTTAGTTAGACCAAAGGAAGAAAAAAAAAATATTGAAATAGATCAAATTAGAGAACTAATTAGTTTCTGCAATAAATCATCATTTAATGATAAACCAAGATTTGTAATAATTGATGATATTGAATGTCTAAACCTTAATTCTAGTAATGCTTTATTGAAAATTTTAGAGGAACCTAATAATGGAATTTATTTTATATTGATAAATAATTCCTCAAAAATATTATCTACCATCAAATCAAGATGTTTAACTTTTAATATAAGTTTTAATTTTGAAATTATAAAGAAAATTGTTTCTCAAATTACAAAATTAGAAATTAACGAACTAATTTCTGAAGATTTAATTTGTCATTATTTTACAATAGGGGATTATCTTTCAATTTTTGAATTTTCAAAAACTAATAAACTTGATTTATCAAATTTAAGCTTAAAAGACTTTATTAAAATTATCGTGAAAGATAGAATTTATAAAAAAGACAAAATTTTGAATAAATTAATTTACGATTTCATTGAATTATATTATTTAAAAAAAGAACCTTCGGAACAAAATTATCTTAACTTTGATGATCATATTAGATCTGTAAATAATATGTCAAAATTTAATCTTGATACTGAAAGTATTTTTCTTAGATTGCATCAAAATTTAAATTAATGAATAAAAATTTCTATATAACTACACCAATATATTATCCTTCTGCTAAGCCACATATGGGGCATGCTTATTCAAGTATTATTGCTGATTTTTTCGCCAGGTTCAAAAAAATTGATGGCTTTAATGTGCATTTTTTAACTGGCACTGATGAACATGGTTTAAAAATCCAGCGTTCAGCAGAAAAAAAAAATATTGAACCTTTATTATTCTGTGATGAAATTAGTGAAACATTTAGAAATTTGTCATCTAAGTTAAATCTAACAAATACAGATTTTATTAGAACTACAGAAGATCGTCATAAAAAATCTGTTCAACATTTATGGAGTGAGCTTGAAAAATCAGGAGATATATATTTGTCCAAATATTCTGGTTGGTATTCTGTATCTGATGAAGCTTACTATAACGAAGATGAAATTGAAGAAATAGATGGAGAAAAAATTGCAAAATCTTCTAAATCTAAAGTTGAATGGATTGAAGAGGAGTCATTTTTTTTCAAATTGTCAAAATGGCAAAATTCTCTTCTAGATTACTATGAAAAAAATCCTGAGTTCATATCACCTGAATCTAGGAAAAATGAAGTTATAAGTTTTGTTAAGAGCGGACTAAAAGATTTATCAGTCAGTAGAAAAAGTTTTTCTTGGGGTATAAAGGTCCCTAATAATAATGAACATATTATATATGTGTGGCTAGATGCTCTAACAAATTACATAAGTGCTCTCAATTATCCTGACAAAAATAATGATCTCTATAAAGAATTTTGGCCAGCAACAATACATTTAATAGGAAAAGATATTTTAAGGTTTCATGCTATATATTGGCCTGCATTTTTAATGGCTGCAAATCTACCTTTGCCAAAAAAAGTATATGGTCATGGATGGATACTTTCTGACAATGAAAAAATGTCAAAATCAAAAGGAAATATTTTAGATCCTTTAGAAATAATTGATAATTACGGTTTGGATCCGCTTAGATATTATTTAATTAAAGAAGTTTCTTTTGGTAATGACGGAAATATATCTCAAGAAAGACTTGAAGATTGTATAAATAGCGACTTAGCAAATAATTATGGTAATTTATGTCAACGTGTGACTGCGTTCGCTTCAAAAAATTGTGATGAAAAAATTCCTCAAGATATAGAATTTATTAAAGATGATAGAAATATTTTAGAAAATTATGAAAAAAATTTACAAACTATTAGAGAAAAAATTGATAACCAAGATATTAATTTTTACATTAATTTTATTGTAAACTGCTTATTTGATGCAAATAAGTATTTCAATGACCAAGAACCATGGAAAAAAAAAGATGATAAAAAAAGATTAAATACTATTGTTTATACAACTCTAGAAATTGTTAGAAAAATAACTTATTTATTATATCCAATAATTCCATCTTCTTCATTGAAAGCGTTAGAAATTTTCAATTTAAAAGAAAGTGATATTAATTTATCTTCCATTAGTAATCATATTTATTTAAAACAGGGAAACAAATTAAATAAAGTAGGAATTTTGTTTAAAAAAATAGAAAAAGAAAATGATTGATTCTCACTGCCACCTAGATCATGAACCGTTATTTAACAATCTAGAAGCAGTAATTCAAAGATCAAAAGACGTTGGCATTACAAAATTGCTTACTATCAGTACTTCTTTAAAAAGCTTTCAAAATGTTAAAGAGCTCATTCAAAAAGATGAGATAATTTACGGTAGTTTTGGTATTCATCCTCATGAAACTAATAATGACCAATTAACAAAAGAATTAATTATTCAAAATTCAAAACCTTTTGAAAGAATTATTGGTATAGGAGAGACTGGCTTAGATTTTTTCTACAAAAACTCAAATGAAAAAAATCAAGAAACTAGTTTTGTAAACCATATTGAGGCTGCTATAGAATTAGATTTACCTATAATAATTCATTCAAGAGATGCTGAGATTAAAACTTTTGAAATTCTAAAAGATTATAGGAATCAAAATCCAAAACTTTTAATGCATTGTTTCACAGGTAGTTTAGATTTTGCAAAAAAATTACTGGACCTTGGATCTTTTTTTTCAGCAAGTGGAATAATAACATTTAAAAATGCAAAAGATTTACAGAATACATTTAAGTATATACCAATTGAAAAAACACTTATTGAAACTGATAGTCCTTTCTTGGCACCAATACCAAATAGAGGAAAAAAAAATGAACCATCATTCATTAAACATACCGCTATAAAACTTAGTGAAATAAAAGAAATAGATTTTGAAAAATTAGTTTCTGAAACTACAAAAAATTTTAATAGATTATTTAATTTTTCATGAAATTTATAATTTTAGGTTGCGGTAGTTCAATGGGTGTACCTAGAGCTGATGGTAATTTTGGTAATTGCAACCCCAATAATAAAAAAAATTATAGAACTAGATGTTCGGCTTTATTAAAAACTGATAATAAAAATATTTTAATTGATACTTCACCAGATTTAAGACAGCAACTAATAAATAATAAAATTAACAATATAGACTACGTACTATTTTCACATATGCATGCTGATCAAACACATGGAATAAATGATTTAAGAGTTTTCTATATTAAAAATAAAAAAACTATTCCAGCTTATGCTGATGCTGCTACAACAAAATATCTAAAAAAATCTTTTAGTTATTGCTTTAAATCTTTCAATAAAGAATATCCTGCAATTATTCAGCTTAATAAAACTAAAAATATTATGAAAATTAAGGACAAACAAAAAACTATAAAAATAAATTCATTTCCCGTTCCGCATGGTAAAGTTAAAAGTATTTGCTATATATTTGATCAAAAGTTAGCTTACATTAGTGATGTAAGTAATATTGAAAAAAAGTATTTTAAATATTTCAAAAATCTAAAATATCTTGTCATTGATTGCCTTTGGTATAGATATCATCCATCACATCTAAATTTAGAAAAAGTATTAGAATTAACAAAAATTTTAAAACCAAAAAAAACTATTTTAACAAATCTCCACTCTGATCTTGATTATAAAGAATTATTAAAAAGATTACCAAAAAAGATAATTCCTGCATATGATGGATTAACTTTGAATTTATAAAATCTTTTCTAAAACAGAAATAATTTTTGATGATAATGGTTTTGTAAATGAACCATATGCTTCTTGAATTTTACCTTCATTATTTATTATGATTTTATGGAAATTCCATTTTGGAACAGATGAATTGCCAAAATTTTCTTTTGCCCATTTATAAATGGGATGCGCATCATCACCCTTAACATTTACTTTTTCTGTCATAGGAAAAGTAATATTGAAATTTGTTTCACAAAACTCTTTTATTTCTTTATTTGATCCAGGTTCTTGACCGCCAAATTGATTTGAGGGAACACCTAAAACTATAAAATTTTGATCCTTATATTTTTCATATAAATTTTGTAAATCTGAATATTGTTTTGTAAAACCACAGTTACTTGCAACGTTTACTAGCAATACAGTTTTGCCTTTATAATCTGATAATTTAATGTTCTCACCTGTGATAGATTTAATTTCAAAATCATAAAAAATTTTTTCATATTTTGCGTTTGATTTTGATAGAAAAGTAAACATTAATATTGTTATAAATAAAGTTAATTTCAATAATTTCATCTTTTCTTTGATGAAATTAATAATATCAGATATCCAAATACTGTAGATAATAAAGAACCAGATAAAACACCTATCTTAACTCCATCTATATACTGAAGATTATCTACAAATGCTAAATTTCCAACGAATAAACTCATAGTAAAACCAATACCAGTTAATATTGAAACACCATAAATACTTAACCAATTTGAATTGTTTGGCATCTCTGCAAATTTAAATTTGATTGATATATAAGAAAATAATAAAACACCTATTTGTTTTCCAAAAAATAAACCAAGTAATATTCCTAATGGAACAGGATTTAATAACGTACTAAACGTTAATCCACTTAAACTCACACCAGCGTTTGCGAATGCAAATATTGGCATAATAATAAATGCAACATATGGCGAAATTGCATGTTCTATTTTTACAAGTAATGAAAAATCTTTATCTTTAATTCTATGTGGAATAGTAGTCGCCAATAAAACTCCCGCTATTGTTGCGTGTACTCCTGATTTATATGTAAAGTACCACATAAATAAACCTACAATCAAATAAGGTGTAAATATTTTGACTGAAAATTTATTTAATATTAATAAAACAATGAATGATAATAAAATTAAACCTAAATTCATTATACTCAAATCACCAGAGTAGAAAAAAGCGATGATTAATATTGCTCCTAGATCATCAATTATTGCAAGAGCTGTTAAAAAAACTTTCAAAGATATTGGTACTCTTGAACCGAGTAAAGATAGAATACCTAAAGAAAAAGCTATATCTGTTGCTGAAGGAATTGCCCATCCATTGATTGTTTCTGCATTACCGTAGTTTATTACAACATAAAATAAAGCTGGTATCACCATACCACCAACTGCAGCAATAATTGGAAGTAAAGCCTGTTTCAAATTAGATAACTCACCTTGCAAAAATTCTCTTTTTATTTCTAATGTTACAAAAAAGAAGAATATTGCCATTAAGGCATCGTTAATCCAATGGTGAACAGAAAGTTTCAGTCCAAATTCATTTATACCAATAAATAAGTATTTTTCTAAAGAATAAAAATATAAATCACTAAAATTACTATTACTAATTATAAGAGCTAAGATAGCAGCTATAAGCAATATTAGACCACTAGCAGCTTCTAATTTAAAAAACCATTTAAAGGGCTTTGAAATATAATTAATCATAATTTAAGAAATTAGATCTTTAATAAAAAATTTAATATCTTTCAATGATTCTATCAAATTAAATAAAAATAGTTCTAAATTTGGAAATATACTACTTAAAGGTGATTTAAAAGTATCCAATATAATAACTACAGCAATAATTGATATTATAAAAACTATAAAATAACCAAAAATTTTAAAAAGAATACCACCAAAATTTTTTTGATTTTTTTTGATTTGAACTTCTGCCTCTTCATTCACATTTGATTGATGTTCTGTAATTTCTTCAGTTGTTTGATTATCTGATAATTCTAAACCTGAAAGCTTAGAGATTTTGTAAAACCATTTATGATCACAGGCACTACATTGTAACAATCGACCATTTTCAGGTATGAGTTCAGAATCTACTTCAAAGTTTTTATTACAATTTTCACAGCTAATAATCATAGGATTTATATAGCAGAAATGTTTAAAATGTCCTTATTTTGATTATCTTTATACGTTGAAAATTATAATAAGTACTGTATTAGTTACTTGCTCGGAGTGTAGCGCAGCCTGGTAGCGCATCTGGTTTGGGACCAGAGGGTCGCAGGTTCGAATCCTGCCACTCCGACCATTCTTATGAGAAAAGCTAAAATTTACATTCCTAATAAAAATCCAATGCAATCAGGTTTAGGTAAAACAAACAAATGGATATTAGAATTTGAAACCAATGATCCAACAGAAAACCCTCTTATGGGCTGGGAAAGTTCTGACGATACATTAACTGAATTAAAATTAGAATTTTCTTCAAAAGAACTAGCAATTGAATATGCTAAAAAAAATAAAATTGATTTTGAAATAATAGAACCTAGAAAAAGAAAAATTGTAAAAAAATCGTACGCAGATAATTTTTTAAAATAATAAATGTTTAGATTTTTTACTCAAAGAAATTGGTTTTTTTGGTCTTGGATTGGTTCTTTTATAATTTTATCTTCTTTATGGATTCAAGTTAAAATTGATGTAAAAATAAACGAGTGGTTTGGACAATTTTACGACATGATCCAAAAAGCTTTATCAGCTCCAAATTCAATAACAATTGATGAATATTGGGCCAGTCTATTGTCATTTATCACATTAGCTGCGATGTACGTTGGTGTTGCAGTTCTTGTAAGTTTTTTTACATCACATTATTTATTCAGGTGGAGAACAGCTATGGTTGAGTGGTATCATAGTGTTTATGATAAAGCTCGAAAAATTGAAGGTGCAGCACAAAGAGTTCAAGAAGACACGATAAAATTTTCAAGAATAATGGAGTCCTTGGGTACAAGTCTAATTGAAGCTTTAATGATATTAATTGAATTCATGCCTATACTTTTCGGGTTAAGTATTGGAATACCAATTTTCTTCTTTGGTGATTGGGATTATGGATTAATTGTTGGTGCTTTGATTTGGTCAGTAGGTGGAACAATTTTTTTAATTTTGTTAGGACTAATTTTAAGATTAGTGGGTGTTGAATATGATCTTCAAAAAAAAGAGGCTGCATATAGAAAAATTTTAGTCATTGCTGAAGATGATGGTTCTATAAGACCAAAATCAATTGATGAATTATTCGATGATGTAAGAAGTATCCATTTCTTAAGTTATATAAGATATTTATATTTTAATATTGGCAGAATTGCTTATTTACAAGCCAATGTTTTATCAGCTTATGTTTTTTTAGCACCAGCAATCGTTGCTGGAGCCGTAACATTAGGTGTTATGCAGCAAATTATAAGAGCCTTTGGTAGAGTAGAGGGGTCTATGCAATACATATTAAAAGCATGGCCAACAATTATTGAATTAGCAAGTGTATACAAAAGATTAAGAGAATTTGAAAATAAGATACAAACAACTGAAGCACCTCAAGAAATTTAATGACCATAGATAAGAAATATATTGATCAAATAATAAAAGTTTCATCTAAAGCAGCATATGCTTCATCCTTATTAGTAGGAAAGAATGATAAAATAGCTGCAGATAAAGCTGCTGTTGATGCAATGAGAGCAGAATTAAATTTACTTGATATAAACGGAAAAGTTGTTATTGGTGAAGGTGAACTTGATGAAGCGCCAATGCTTTATATTGGTGAAATACTAGGCACAAAAAAAGGTCCAGATATCGATATTGCAGTTGATCCTGTTGAGGGTACAAATTTTGCTGCAAAAAATTTACCAGGAGCTTTATCTGTTATAGCTATAGCAAATAAAGGCAATCTTTTTCATGCGCCAGAAACATATATGGATAAAATTGCTGCTAATGTAAATCAGGCAAATATTGTTGATTTAGATTTTAACACGAGGACAAATCTAGATAACCTTGCTCAATATAAAAATAAAAACTTAGAAGATTTAGTTGTTTGTATATTGGAAAGGCCAAGACATAAAAAAATTATTGATGAAATTCATAATTCAGGAGCAAAAACTAAACTAATAACTGATGGTGATGTTGCTGGTGCATTGCTAGTTACTAAAGAAGATTTTAATGTTGACCTTTTTTTAGGTATAGGTGGTGGTCCAGAAGGTGTTTTAGCAGCATCAGCTCTAGATGCATTTGGTTGTTTTTTTCAAGGAAGATTTATTTTTGATAACGATGAAGACAAAAAAAGAGCAGAAAATATGGGTATAAACGATTTAGAAAAAAAATATTCATTAAATGAAATTGTTTCTGGAGACTCAATTTTTTGCGCAACAGGTATCACCTCAGGAGATTTGGTTAAAGGTATAAGTGTAAATGAAAATACTTTTACATCTGAGACCTTAGTTACTCACAAAAAATCAAATTTTAAAAAAAATATATCAAAAACATATGATATTAAATGATTTCTGTTAATGGGAATTCATGGAGAGAAATTGAAGTTAATAAGAGATTAGTTCAAAAGTTTAAACAAGATTTTAAATTTAGTGAAAATATATCAAAACTTTTAATTAATAGGGATTATAACCAAGAAGAAATTCATTCATTAAATAATACTATTAATTTTAAAAATCCTTTTACAAATGATCCGGACTTTATCAAATCAAAAAAATTAATTCTTGATTATATCAAAAATAAAAAAAAAATACTTATAATAGGTGATTACGATGTTGATGGTTCTGTTTCAACATCAATGTTAATAAAATTTTTTCAAAATATTAATCATTCATATGATTTTTATATTCCTGATAGAACTTCTGATGGTTATGGGCTTTCTGAAAATTTGTTAGAAAAACTTAAAAATAGATTAACCGATTTAGTTATAGTTGTAGACTCTGGATCTAAATCACATAAGGCAATAAATTATTTGAATGATTTGAAAATAAAGTCAATTATTATTGATCATCATGAAATATCTAAACCTTTTCCAAAAAGCACAGTTTTAATAAATCCTAAAAAAACTAGTCTAAATTACAATCAAATTAATTTATGTGCTAGTGCATTAGTTTATTTTTTAATTGATATATTAAAAAAGGAACTAAATTTAGATATTTCAACAAAATTAAATTTATTTTTAACTGCTTTAGCTACAATCTGTGATGTTATGCCTTTGAGAGGTTTAAATAGAAATATCATAATTAAAGCATTTAAAGAATATAATTATAAGAATTCGTATTTTATTAATTATCTATTAACGAAAATTAAAAAAAGAAATAGTTTAGAATATAATGATTTTGGTTATCTGATTGGACCAATTTTAAATTCAGGTGGTAGATTAAATAAATCTAATTTACCAGTAAATCTGATTACTTCTTCAAATAAAACTGAAATTAAAAAAATTTCAGATAATCTTATTAATTTAAATAATATAAGAAAAGATATCGAAAAAAAAATTATTAATGAAATTAATGAAAAAGATTTAATATTAATTAAAAATAAAATTTTAATAATAAAAGACCTAAGTATTCCGGAAGGTTTAATTGGTATAATAGCTTCAAGATTTCTTGAAAAATTTAATAAAACAGCAATTGTAATAACACAATCAGGTAATTTATTAAAAGGGTCAGCTAGATCAAACTCCGAAATAAATATAGGTTCAGTTATTAACAATGGAGTTATGAATAAGATATTAGATATAGGGGGTGGTCATCAAATGGCAGCTGGTTTTTCATTAAAAAAAAATAACTTTAAAAAGTTTAAAAAATATTTAAGCAATTATAAAATTTTAAATTCAATTAAACCAAATTACTATATCTCAAAGATTTCTTCATCAGCAATTAATTTAGAATTTATTAAAGATATGAATAAATTATCTCCATTTGGAAATTCGAATGAAAATCCTGTTTTCCTTATAGAAAATTTAAAAATATATAAACCCAGAACGATTAATGAGAGTCATATTTTTTGTTTATTAAAAGATGATAATAAAAAAATTTATGATGCTATAGCTTTTAATGTAATGAACACTAAAATTAAAGATTATTTGCTTAATTATAAAAACAAAATAAAAGTTTTATGTAAATTTAATTTATCTGGTCAAAAAAATAATAGGATTAATATTCATATTGTTGATATTATTACCTAATTAAACTTGATAAATTTTAACTTTTACAATAAAAGACTCGTTTCTGGTCCCTTCGTCTATCGGTTAGGACACGTGGTTTTCATCCTCGAAAGAGGGGTTCGATTCCCCTAGGGACCGCCAAAAAATGAAATATTTTGTTTACATGATTTTATCCAAAATCAACAACAGATTTATTTCTTACGTCGGATATACTAATAATCTTCAAAAAAGACTTATTTTACATAATACATCAAAAGGTGCAAAATTTACTAAAGGGAATACATGGAAACTTATATATTCAAAAACATATTATGATAAAAGCAAAGCTATGAGAGAAGAATTTAAATTAAAAAAAAATTATTTAAAAAGAAAAACTTTAAAAAATAATTTTTTACTAAAAAATGAAATTAATTAAAACAAAATTCATTAACGGTCCAAAAATTTTAAAAACAAAAATTTTTAAAGATAATAGAGGTTTTTTAAAAGAAACTTTTCAAAATAAAGTTGTTAATCAAAAATTCCCTTTTGACATAATGTCTTTTTCAAAAAAAAATGTTTTACGAGGATTGCATCTGCAAACTGTTAATTCACAAGCAAAATTAATTACAGTCACATATGGTAAAATTTTTGATGTAGCAGTTGACTTAAGAAGAAATTCTAAAACATTTGGAAAATATGTTTCAATAGTTATATCTCATAATGATGCATTTTCTTTCTATATTCCAGAAGGTTTTGCCCATGGTTTTGTCTGTCTAAGTAAAACCTGTACTGTTAATTATAAATGTTCAAACTACAGGCATTCTAAGTCAGAAAAAACAATTTCTTGGGATGATAAAAATATAAATATTAAATGGCCAATCAAAAAACCTATTTTATCAGTAAAAGATATAAATGGAATGAGTTTAATTGATTATAAAAAAGAACAATTGTGATTGAAAATGAGAATTTCTATTTTATTACCATATAAAGAAAATTTTTCACCAACTTATGCAGGAGCAGTATCATTATTTGTTAATTCTACAAATAGATTAAGTAAGTTCAAAGAAAATATAACCGTTTATGGATCAACAAGTCATAAAAAAAAACTATCAGCTAATTATATTAATATTAACCTTGCAAAAAAATTTTTATCAAGTCAATCAAAAGAATATGTAAATAAATTTTTTGAAATCAATAAAGATAGCCCTCCTGATATAATTGAAATCCATAATAGACCTATATACGTAAATAAATTAACTGAATTAAAATCAAAAATTGTATTATATTTTCATAATGATCCAATTAGCATGATTGGATCAAAAACAGTCCAAGAAAGAATGGACTTACTTAATATATGTTCAAAGATTATATTTAATAGTGAATGGTCAAAGAAACAATATTTGAAAGAATTAAAAAGTTTTTTTCACAAATCTAAAAAACTTGAAGTTATACATCAATCAATAACAAAAAAGAAAATTGATATTTCAAAAAAGGAAAAATTAATCTCATTTGTTGGTAAACTAAATAGCGCAAAAGGTTATGATATTTTTGGTGAAGCTATAATTAAAATTTTAAATAAATATCCAACTTGGAAATCTACTGTAATAGGTGATGAACCACGAGAAAAATTAATATTTAATCATAAAAATCTTAAGATTTTAGGTTTTCAAAATCATCAAAAGGTTTTGAATAACTTTGATAAAACAAGTATTGCTGTCGCTTGCTCAAGATGGGAGGAACCTTTTGGGAGAACAAGTTTAGAAGCAGCTAGTCGAGGATGTGCGGTTATTATTTCTAATAGAGGAGGATTGCCAGAAACTATAACCAATGGAATAATATTAAGAAATCTAAATCATAAATCTTTATTTCTAGAAATTGAAAAATTAATTAAAAATGAGACAAAACTTCAATATTTACAAAAACAATCTTTAAAAAATTTCTATCTAACAGATAAATATATTTCCAATAAGATTGATAATTATAGAAATAATTTAATTTCTTCATTAAAAATAAATTTAATTAGATCAAATAATTTAGATAAAATTAAGATTTTACATGTCACTAATTTTAATGAAAGACACAATGGAAGATTATTTTATAATACCGGTAAAAGAATAAACAATGGGTTTATAAGATTAAATCATAGTGTTCTTGAATTTAGTGACAGAGATATAGTTAGCTATTACAGAAATATTAATGATTTAAATGGTTCAAAACGTCTTAATAACAAACTTTTAGAAGTTATTTCTAATTATGTTCCAGACATTATTGTATTAGGACATGCTGATTTAATAAAAACTGAAACTTTAAAATACATTAAAAAAAACTACCCAAATATTAAAATGGCCCAATGGTTTTTAGATAGGATGGATAGTAATTGGATTAAAAATAAAAAAAGATTTTTAGACAAGATCGATTTAATGGATGCAAGTTTTTGTACGACAGATCCTAAATCACTTAATTTGGAAAAAAAATACAATACATTCTTTATGCCAAACCCTGTAGATGAATCTTTCGAAACATTAAAAAATTATAATAATAAATTTTTTAATAACGATGTATTTTTTGCGATGAGTCATGGAGTTCATAGAGGTATATTGAAAAAAGGTAAATTTGATGAGAGGGAAAACTTTATAAATAAGTTAATTAAATTAACTCCTGATATAAGATTTGATTTATATGGTATGAATGGAATCCAACCAATTTGGGCAGACAATTATTTATATGCTATATCACAATCAAAAATAGGTCTTAATTTAAGCCAAGGTAGAGCGGCTAAATATTATAGTAGCGATAGATTTTCACAATTAATTGGTAATGGTCTATTAGTTATGATTGATGAAAAAACTAAAATAGGAAATTTTTTTAATAATGATGAAATTATTTTATACAAAAATATATTAGATCTATCAGAAAAAATTGAAAAATTTAGCAATGATAATAAATTAAGAAACTTAATTGCAAAAAAGGGTAGGAACAAATACTTCAAATACTTTAATTCCACAATAATTGCTGATTTTATAATTAATAAAACTTTTGAGAATAAAAAAAAGTATTATTGGGAAAAAAATTAGAAAATGTTTTCTATATTGATACCTACTTTGAATAATTTAGAATATCTTAAAATTTGCATAAAAAGTATTATTGATAATTCCAAATATAATCATCAAATTATTGTTCATGTAAATATTGGTGATGATGGCACCTTAGATTATGTAAGAGAAAATAATATTACACACACTCACACCTCTCATAACGCTGGTATTTGCAAAGGTCTTAATTTAGCTTCAACAAAAACAATTTACGATTTATTGTTATATTCTCACGATGATTTTTATTTTTGTCCAGATTGGGATACAGTTATGATGAATGAAATAAATAATCTTTCAAATAATAAATTTTACTTTTCTGGATCAATGATTGCTACTAATGGTCAGTATTCTTTAAGTTGTGGAGAAAATTTTAAGAATTTTAATGAAAAAAAATTACTTAATGAATATAAAAGAATAAAATTCAGAAATTTTCAAGGTAGCACTTGGGCACCTCATATAATTCATAAAGAATATTGGAATAAAGTTAATGGGTTAAGTGAAGAATTTTTTCCTGGGTCCGGATCTGATCCAGATTTAAATATGAAATTATGGAAGCAGGGTATAAGAATTTTTAAAGGATTAGGTGATTCAAAAGTTTATCATTTTGATATAAAAACTATGAGGAAAGAAAAAAAATATATAGGCAGTAAAAGTGGAAAACTTTTTCTAATGAAATGGAAGGTTTCAATTAAATTTTTTAAAAAGTATTATCTTAGATCTATGGAGGATTATAATGGCGAACTAAATGAGCCAATAAAAAATTTTAGTTACTATTTTGATCTTTTAAAATGTAAACTACAATATTTTTATCTAAAAATGATATATAAAAATATTAATAACCTTATTAAATACTAAATTATGGAAAATTTAAATCCTTTTAAATTATTTTATAATAGAATATATCATTATTTATTCATTGAGAAATTTAATAAAAAATTAGATATTCAATTTCCTTCAAATTTATATAGATGGGATTTAATTCAATACATTATAAATAAATATTCATTTGAAAATTATTTAGAGATTGGATGTGATAAAGACCAGTCATTTTCTAAAATTAAAGTTAAAAATAAAGTTGGTGTAGATCCTGTTAGTGGGGGAACTATTAGAGACACAAGTGATAATTTTTTTAAAAGAAATAACAATAAATTTGATTTAATTTTTATAGATGGTCTACATCATTATAATCAGGTAATTAAAGATATTTATAACTCTTTAAAAGTTTTAAATAAAAACGGCTTTATCTTGGTTCATGATTGTCTTCCTAGATCAATAGCACATCAAGCTGTACCAAGATATAGAGGATCATGGAATGGCGATGTATGGAAATCTATAGTTGAGTTAAGAACAAATCCAAAACTTGATACATATACTTGTCAAATTGATTTTGGTGTAGGTGTTATTATTGATAGAAATAATACTGACTTATTAGATTATAAGGTCTCTGATTTTAGTAAATTAAGATTTAAAGATTACTATTATAATCATGATAAATTCATGAGAATAATTGATTACGATAAACTTTTAAAAATAATTTAATTATATTCTTTTAAAAGATTTTTTACCAGTTATAGAGCTTAATAAACCTGACAATCTAACCTTATATTTTCTATTTTTTTCTTTGTTATTAATTATTGTTGTATAAAATATTTTAAATAGTGTTCTTAAAATTGTTGGAAAAAAAATAATTATACTGATTAGTTTACCATAATGTTTTTTATAAAAATAAAATTTTGACCAAATAAAGTGCCATAAAGTTAACTCTTTAAGTTTTTTTAATTGGATTTCATTTTCAAAACTTACTGATGTCCCTATATTATGATTTATATAGATATTATTAATTTTGTATGAAAACATTTTTTTTTTATTTCCTCTTTTGCATAAGTCATCTTCTTCAAAATATAAAAAAAAATTTTCGTCAAAACCTCCTAAATTATCAAAATTGTAACTATTAAAAAACATACAAGATCCACTGATTTTACTTTTAATTTCATATGAATTTTTAATTGTACTATTTGTTAATTCAAAATTAGGCCCAAGTGCTAAAAAATTTGGATATAGTTTATTTCCAATTTCATAAAATGATATAATTTTATTATCATCTAAATTTTCTAAATCAGGATTACATAATAAGAAATATTTTGTTTGAATTTTTGATTTTGCAAAGTTTACCGCAGCACCATAACCAATATTTTTTTTTAGAAATACTTCAATATTTTTTGAATATTTGAAATCATTGATTATTTTTTTATCTTCTGAATTATCAATGATTACAATCTTAATATTAGGTGAGATATTTTTTATAAGTTTTTTAATTTTTTCTCTACTTTTGTACGAAACCAATACTAAAGTAAGATCAGTATATATGCTCATAAACACTATAACTTTATTTTATTTAAAGCATTGTTTTTAAACAAATTTGCCTCTTTAATATATCTTCTAACCATTTCAGTGGATTTATGGCCAGTCATCTCCATAATGCTTCTTTCCTCAGCTCCAGCTTCAGCAGCTGATGTAGCAAAACCAGATCTTAAACTATGTCCCGAGTAATCAGAGCTATCTATGCCAGCTTTATTTAAATAATATTTTATTAATAACGCGACAGACTGATCACTTAAACGGATGTTAGATATTTTCGTACCTTTGTGAAATTTTCTGAAAATGGCTTCTTCTTTTATTTTTGATATTTCTAACCATTTTTGTAATGATTTAACTGGACAATATTGAGGATTATCGAAATAGGGTAGTGCTTTAATTGATCCTTCACCATATTGATCTGTTTTAGACTTTCTTATACTAACTTTTAAACCTTCATTTACGAAATCTAGATCATCAAAATTTAATGAAACTAACTCATTTCTTCTAAAACCTCCTCCAAACCCTAAAAGTATAATAGATCTATCTCTATAAATTTTTATTTCTGAAGAATTATTTTCATCTATTACATTAATAATCTGTTTTAAATTATTGATTAATAATGGTTTTTTTCCTTTTTGTTTAATTCCTTTTCTTCTTTTAATTCCTAGTAAATTTTCAATAATTGATGGATGCTTATTGTCTAGATAATGTCCTTTCATTTTATGTACTACTGCTATTGATACCAATCTTCTCTTTATAGTACTTATTTTCATATTTTTTGTTGCTAAATAGGTTAAATATAATGAAACTGTTTTTGGATTGCTGGGTAATGATTTAAAACCGTTTTTAACACAAAATAATCCAAAATCATGAAAGTCAGATTTATAAGCTCTTATAGTATTATTAGATTTCGAAGCTTTTAAATTAAGTAATGTTTCTTCTTGTATAGCTTTTAAATCTGTTGTTAAATTACTCATAATTACTATCGATAACCATTAATTATCGTTAGTAATATATTAATAGAAATTATAAGTCAATACTAATAATTAATTAATTATGATTAAAAAATCTAAAGAACATTTAAATTCAGTAAACGAAAGTTATTTCGAGCATATGAATATTGCAACTAATGTTGGTTTGAAAATGCTTTCAGGAGGTTTAATGGCGCTTATACACGGCATAGTTCCTGGCATATTTCAAACTGATGCTAGTAATAAAATCAAAGAACTTTATGAATTCATTAACAAAAACAGATAAAATAATAATAACAACAATTTAATTAAATTAATTAAAGTAAATGATTAGATATTTGGAACGAAAAGATAAAGAAAATTGGATAAAATTGTATTGTGGATATGCAAAGTTTTACAATGTTCCAATGAGTCAGAATATTTTAGATACTTTATGGAATTGGATACATGATAAAAACCATGTAATTGAGGGCATTTGTTTTGAGTTAGAGGGAAAAGTCGTTGCAATAGCCCATTTCAGAACCATGCCAAGACCTATTAAGGGCCATTATGTTGGATTTTTAGACGATTTATTTGTTAATCCAGATTATAGACGACAAAAAATAGCTCAAAAAATAATTAATCATTTAAAAATACTATCAAAAGATAAGAATTGGCAAGGAATTAGATGGATTACCCACTCCACTAATGAAAATGCGAAAAAATTATATGATAAAATAGCAATAAACACGGGATTTGAATTATATGAACTTAAAGGGGACTAAATTTCAGATAAAAGTTTGGAATTATTTAAAAAAAATACCCAAAGGTGAAACCAGGACCTATTTACAAGTAGCAAAAGCAATAGGAAAACCAAAAGCTCATCGCGCAGTCGCGAATGCAGTGGGCAAAAACCCCTATCCTCCCAAAATACCTTGTCATAGAGTAATTCGCTCAGATGGAAGTCTTGGAGGTTACTCTGGTAAAGGTGGAATCAAGACAAAACTAAAATTATTAAGATCTGAAAAAGTTAAAATTTGAGCTATTTTTTAGGTCTTTATTGTCTAAAAAAGCCTATGAAATAAAGCTTTTTTATCTAAAAAATCCTTTTTTAACCAAAATAGCTTAATTCACCCTTCAGTTGTACTACTTAGGAGCTAGATATCAAATTAGAGTGTTCTATGGCCCATTAATCACTATATTCACTTAGTGCAAGGCTTGATAAACAAACAATATCAACACTTTTTTGAACATGTTAATTATATAATTTTTTAACAAACACATAGTAAATAAACCCTTAATTTATTGGTTTTTTGGTTAATTTTAATTTTTAATAGTATTTTAAGTTTTGGTTATTTTTTTTTGAGTGAATATTTCAAGTTTTATATAACTATATTCAATTTTTAACTTATTTTTTATATTTTATTGATTTTTTTATTATTGTTAAAAACATAATAATTACAATAATTAAAATATAATAATTAAAGTAATACTTTATATATTAGTAAATAAATAATATCTATTTTTTCAATGATTTACAATAACCTCTCTCCTAGAAATGTAGACACCGCTCAAAATTATTATAAATAAACCTACTAGCGTCCAATTATCAGGAAATTCATTAAAAATATAAAAGCCAATTATGACGTTATTTACTATCTCAAAGTAAGCTAATGGGGCTAATTTAGAAGCATCAGCTAATTTCAATGAAAGTATCAAGAATAAATGACCTAATGTTGCAAATAATCCAATACTAAACATCATTAACCATTGCTCTTTACTTGGGAAGATCCATACAAAAGGAATTATAATAGTTGTAAGTAAAGCTCCTATTATTCCAGTTAACAACAAAGTTAATAAAGGACTGTCGGTTGTACTTAATTTGCGAGTTGCAATCAAATAAAAAGCATACATTATTCCAGTACCGAGTGCTGCAATACTAGCAAGATTAAAATCAATAAAACCAGGTCTAATTACAATTAGTGACCCTAGAAAACCAATTATAACAGCTGACCATCTTCTAAACCCTACCCTTTCATTTAATAAAAATGGTGAAAATGCTGTAACTACCAAAGGGCATACAAATGCTAAAGTAAGTGCTTTTGCCATTGATATTTTTGAAATAGCATAAAAGAAAAAAAGAGTAGCAAAAAGTAACAACAATCCTCTAATGAGTTGAAGTTGTGGTTTATCAGTCCATTTAAATTGTTTTTTAAAAAAGATTAGTATTATCGGTAAAACAATTACTACTGTAAAAAAATATCTTGCCCAAACAACTTGAAGAACATGCATGTCTTGACTTAAGTATTTTGCAAATGCATCCATAATTGGAAGTATTGACCAAGCGCATAAATTGAGAATAATCGCCCTCATTAAAAGAAAGTTATACTTTAATTAAAGTATTTTAAAGCAAAGAATACAACAATTGGAATGGTTATAAACGACATTAAAGTTGAAACAACTATAGTACTAGCAACACTATCAACTATATATTTTGGTGAATATATCGATGCAACAAGATAATTAAGAACAGCACTAGGCATTGAACATTGTATCAATAAAACTCCAGCAGCAAATCCTTCTAAATTAAAATATAAAATTAATAAATATCCTATAATAGGTCCTACAATAACGCGGCCTATTGAAGAAAATATAGCTTTATACAATGAAAAAACTTTTAATCTTGTTAAAGCGATTCCCAATGACATCAAAATTAAAAAAATTGTTGCGTACATTAAAAGAAAGGTAGTATTCTCAACAAAACCAGGTAATTCTAAATCGTAATAAAGTAAAAAAACAGCAACAAGGATTGCATAAAATGGAGGACTTTTAATTATAACTTGTAAACTAAATTTTCTATTAGCCAGAAATACACCTAGTGTGAAGTGACATAAAATTATTAATGCAGAAATAGCTGCAGAAACCCCAAGTCCTTGAGAGCCATAAGCAAATAAACATATTGGTAACCCCATATTACCTGTATTAGGCATTGTTAAAGGTGGAAGTTCTCTTATTATATCCTTAGTATTTAAAATATATAATATTATTGTACCAATAATTAAAAATCCTATAATAGCTATTGCATAATACCAAAAATAGTTAATAAAAACATTAAATGAAATATTTACTGGATTTAAAGCATAGATTATCATTGCTGGCGTACCAACATTAGCTGCAAAATTAGTGATAAACGTAGTATCTATTTTTGGATTTTTTTTACCTAAATAGTAGCCAATCCCGACTACAAAAAAAACTGGAAACAATACTTCAAATAACTTTATGTAAATTTCCATTAATTATATAGTCTAATTAATGTGGGCTGTTTTAGAAGAATGTTTTCTTTACTAAGTTTTTTTAGACAATTTTTTATACTTAGCTCAGTAGTCTTATGAGTAATAATAACAATCGTTGCTTTACTAGCATTATTATCAGGTGTTTGAATTAATCTTTTAACTGAAATTTTATATCTAGCCATTTGATTTGTTATTTTTGATAAAACACCAGGTATATCTTTAACTTCAAACCTCAAATATAAAGAATTTGTGTAGTTTAATACATTATAGGGTTTAAGTTTTTTTCTTTTAGTTGTTGGTGATCCAAATGGATACTTAATATTTCCTCTTAAAATAGATAATAGATCTGATAATAATGATGATGATGTAGGGCCTGGTCCTGCCCCCTCTCCTTGCATAATACTCTCACCAACAGGTTTACCATTAGTAATAACAGCATTCATTACACCATTCACATTACCAATATAACTATTTTTACTGACTAAGCACGGATGTACTCTTTCAAATAATTGATTATTTATAATTTCAGAAATACCAAGAAGTTTGATTCTCATATTTAATTGATTTGCAATTGAAATATCTTTTAATTCAATTTTTTCTATTCCTTCCATTAAACATTTGTTTTGAGCTACCTTAGAATTAAAACATAAAGCTGAAAGAATTCTAACTTTTGCAAAAGCATCATAGCCATTCAAATCCAATTTTGGATTTCCAGGTTCTGCATAACCGAGAGCTTGAGCTTTTTTTAATACATTCTCAAAATTTTGTTTGGAATTTTCCATTTCAGATAGAATGTAATTACAAGTACCATTTAATATTCCAAAAACCTTTGAAATTTTATTTGTTGCTATCCCCTCTTTAATACTTCTTAATATTGGTATTCCTCCTGCTACCGCGGCTTCAAATTCTAAGTTGACGTTATTTTTTTCCGCTAATGAAGATAGGTAATCACCATGTTTTGCTATTAGTGCTTTATTGGGAGTGATAACGTGTATTTTGTTTTTTAAAGCTGTTTCTACAATTTTTTTTGAAATACCATCAGATAAACCAATAGACTCAAACAATATATCAATATTAGTTTTTTTTATTATATCTAGTGGATTTGAGAAAAAAATTTTTTTATCAATTGTAAATCTTCTTTTTTTATTCTTATTTCTTGCTGAAATTCCAACAATTTTAATTTTTTTTCCAGTTTTAAGTTCTATTAATTTTTTCTTTTTTTGTAACTCATTGTAAAGATAAATACCAATTTGTCCTAATCCAATAACTGCAATGTTAACATTATTTTTCATAACTAATTATTAATATTAGGGTATGGACTGTTGTTTGAGTACTCTTCAAGTTTTATTTTAAATTCTTCAAAAGTCATTTCTTCATTAAAGTTTAAATCTAATTGTTTATTTGAAACTTTATTCTTTTTTATAACGCATGAATTCAATAATAGTAATAAAATTAACATATATTTCATTTCAAGCCTTCTGTTTCATTAAAATTATATTTTAAGTTCATATTTTGAATTGCTTGTCCAGACCCACCTTTTATCAAATTATCAATAGTTGATAAAATTATCAGTTTATTTTTATATTTAGTTTTACAAACAGATATTAGACAATTGTTTGTATTTATAACATCATTAGTACTCAACAATGTATCTTGTTTATGAATTTTTATAAACGGTGAATTTTTGTATGTTTTTTTCAATTCATTAATGATTTTAGAAATATTAGATTTATTTTTTATAGTGATATAAATTGTACTAAGAATACCTCTAAACATTGGAGTTAAATGAGGTGTAAATGTAAAATTAATTTTTTTCTTGTGTGTATGTTTAATTAGTTCTTGTTGAATTTCAGAGTTGTGTCTATGAAAACCAACACCATAAGCACTTAGTGATTCATATAAATTTTTATCTTTATACTTAATATGAACACCTCTACCAGCACCTGAATATCCTGATTTTGAGTCAATAATTATATTTTTAAAATCTATTAGATCTTTTCTTATTATTGGTATTAATGGCAAAAGTATTGATGTTGGATAACATCCAGGATTACCAATAATTTGTTTATCTTTAATTTTATTCTTTGTTATTTCTGGTAATGAATAAATACTTTTTATAATATTTTTTGGAAAAGAGTGTTTTTGTTTATACCATTTTAAATAATCAGATGCTTTATCTAATCTAAAATCTGCTGCAAGATCAATTAATGTATTATGTTTATTTAAGTATTTTGAAATTTTTTGAGCTTCACCATTAGGAAGAGCGGTAAAAATTAAATCTACATCTTTTAATAATTTATTTTGAAACTTAATTATTTTTGGTAGTTTTTTTTTACTAAGAGATTTGTCGTAATAGGAAATTTTTTTACCTACAGAAGAACTTCCACATAAATATTTTATATTAACTTTTTTATGATTAGATAAAAGTTTTACTAATTGAACTCCAATATAACCAGTGGATCCAGCAACTAATACATTTAGTTTAGGCATAAATTAATTAAAATAGTATTTTAGATTATCTTTTAGAGAACTGGAAGCTTCTTCTAGCTTTTCTTCTACCAGGTTTTTTTCTTTCAACAGCTCTTGAATCTCTAGTTGTAAGCTTTTCAGTCTTAAGTGTTGATTTTAAAGTTTCATCAAAAAGAACTAAAGCTTTTGAAATACCATGAACCATTGCACCAGCTTGACCTGTTGGACCACCACCTTTAACACTACATCTTACATCGTAAGAAGTAGATTGATTAATTATTTCAAATGGCCTCACGATTTGCATCTTATGATTTTCACTTGTAAAATAATCATCCATAGTTTTGCCATTAACATAGATTTTGCCTGTACCCTTTTTAACCCAAACTTTAGCTATTGAAGTTTTTCTTCTTCCTGTAGCATATTTACTGTCTTTAAAATCTAATTTTAATTTTGGTGATTTAGTTGAAGTCTGTGTGCTTTCCATATTAATTTCTAACAATGTTTTTATTATTTAATTTCGAAATCTCAATTACTTGAGGATTTTGTGCAGTATGAGGGTGATCATTACCTGCATAAATTTTAAGTTTAGTTAATTGTTTCTTTCCTAATACACCACCTGGTAACATTCTCTTAACTGCTAATTTTAAAGTCTCACCTGGTTTTTTATCTTGAAGTTTTTCAGGTGTAGTTTCTTTTATTCCACCAGGATGACCTGTATGTCTATAGTATTTTTTATTTTGAAATTTTTTTCCAGTAAATTTTGCTAATTCAATATTTTTAACAACTACAAAATCACCATCGTCCATATGTGGGGTAAAAGTAGTTTTATTCTTTCCTCTAATAATTTTTGAAATGACAGTAGCTAATCTCCCTATTACTGCATTTTTCGCGTCAATTTCGTACCAAGATGATGATAATTGGTCTTTTTTAAGAAATTTTGTCATTGTGCGTGGATTAATACTATTAATAATTTCAAAGTCAAATTGATAATTCTATTGATTTATTAAATATAAGTGCTACAAAACTCTTGCCGATTTGATCCTATTGCGGGCTTTAAAACAGCTAAAATGGAATTTCTCAAAAAATCGGTAGGTATTTGAACTATATTGTGCACCTTGCATAATGCAGAAGCACTAAAAAAGGAGTTAAAATGAGCACAAAAAGAAGCAATCCAGAAACAATAGCAATACATGGTGGAGACTATAGAAGTGACCCATCTACAAATGCCGTAGCTGTACCTATCTACAGAACTACATCATATAAATTTAATAGTACAGAGCACGCTGCCAATCTTTTTGCATTAAAAGAATTTGGAAATATTTATACAAGAATAATGAATCCAACAAATGATGTTCTTGAGAAAAGAATCGCAAATTTGGAATCAGGCCTTGCATGTTTAACAGTGTCTTCTGGTCAAACTGCATCTACTTTTGCAATACTTAATGTTGCTCAAGCTGGAGACAATATAGTTAGTTCAACTGACTTATATGGTGGAACTGTTTCTTTATTTACCCACACTTTGAGTAAACTTGGTATTGAAGTGAGATATGCTGATCCATCTGATCCGAAAAATTTTGAAAAAGCTATAGACGATAAGACAAGAGCTTTTTATGGTGAAACATTACCAAATCCATATTTAAGAGTTTTTCCAATTAAAGAAGTTTCAGATATAGGAAGAAAATATAACATTCCACTAATAATGGATAACACAGCTTCTCCTGTTATTTGTAAACCGATCGAGCACGGTGCAGCTGTAGTTGTTTATTCATTAACAAAATATATTGGTGGTCATGGAACTTCAGTGGCAGGTGCACTTGTTGATAGTGGTAATTTTGATTGGACTGCAGATCCAAAAAGACAACCTTTATTCAATGAACCAGATGCAAGTTACGGAGGTGTAGTTTGGGGAAAAGCGGTTCCAGAATTAACTGGTGCTAATGTTCCTTTTGCTGTCAGAGCGAGAGTCTGTTTATTAAGAGATTTAGGATCAGCACTTGCTCCTGATAATGCATTTGCAATCATTCAAGGATTAGAAACAGTTGCTTTAAGAATGAAACAACACTGCGAAAATGCTGAGAAAGTTGTAGATTTTTTATCAAAACACAAAGAAGTTTCAAAAGTTATTTATTCTACAAAACATGAGGATCACATTTCAGAAAGAGCAAAGAAATATTTAAAAGGTGGAAATGGTCCTATCGTTGGTATTGAACTTAAAGGTGGAATAGAAGCTGGAAAGAAATTTATTGAGTCTTTAAAAATGTTCTATCATGTTGCCAATATTGGTGATGTAAGAAGTCTTGCAATTCATCCAGCAAGTACCACACATAGTCAGCTGAACGAAGAAGAATTAGCAGCTTCAGGTGTAACACAAGGTTATGTCAGACTTTGTATTGGCATTGAACATATAGATGACATTATCGAAGACCTAGACCAAGCTTTAAATAAATCTTCAAAAGGTAAACTGAAAGCAGTTAGTTAGTATTTTTATAATAGATAAAAAGAAAACTTAACAAAACAAATATTGACCCTAACTGGTGTACAGATGCGTATTTAATCTCTACACCAGTCATTAAAGTAATTATTCCTAAAAGAACTTGAATAAATATAGCTATATTTAATATATTAATATTATTCATCGGAATTTTTTTATAATAATAAATATAATTTAGAACAATTAATAAAAAGATAATCAGATAAGCAACTAATCTATGATAAAATTGTATCACAGTAGGATTACTGGATGAAGAAATCTTAAGTAAATCTATTTTGTTAATATCAGTTGGAATAAATTTTCCATTCATATCAGGCCAAGTGTTATAAATTAAACCACCATCTAAACCTGCCAAAAAAGCACCTAGAATTATCTGCATTATTAAAAAGAATAAAAAAATTGATAAAAAACTAGTACTAATTTTATCTTTATTTTTTTTAATTTGTAAGTTTTCTAATAAAAACCAAAAAACAACTGATAATATAAAGAAAGCAATTGATAAATGAAGGGCTAACCTGTAATGGCTAACATCTGTGTTATCAACTAATCCGCTTGATACCATAAACCATCCAATAAAACCTTGAAAACAAATTAATAAAAAAATTGAATAGTATTTTTTTTCATAAAAAAAATCTCTTTTGATACTTAAGAAAATAAAAATTAAAGGAATAATTGAAAATAGACCTATAAATCTTGCTAAAATTCTATGTCCCCACTCCCAATAAAATATCACTTTAAATTCATCTAAAGTCATATCAAAATTTAAAATCTTAAATTCTGGTATCTGTTTATATTCATTAAAATAAAAATCCCATTTTTCTGATGTAAAAGGTGGTAAAATTCCTGAGAACAATTCCCAAGCTGTAATAGATAGACCAGAGTCTGTTAATCGTGTTAATCCTCCAACACCGACGATTGACACGATTAGTATAATCATAAATATTAGCCATAAACGAATATACTTTGAGTATTGATCTGTATTTACAAACATAATTTATACATATAATAGTATGTTTATTAACCAATGGATTTAATGTCGCCAATAAGAAAAAAAAAATTAGAAGTCATCAGAAAAAAGTTAGACAAACTTGATAATAGTTTACTTTCAATAATTAAAAAAAGAACTCTATTGGTAAATGAGGTTGTAAAACTAAAAAAATTTAAAAAAGAAATTGTTGATAAAAAAAGAATAAGAGCGATCCTTACAAAAATAAAAAAAAAATCAATTCAAAAAAAAATTGATCCAAATATAACAAATAGAATTTGGAAAAATATGATTTGGTCTTATATTAATTACGAAAGAAAAAATTTTAATAAAAAATAATTATTTGCTGTGTGGCGGTAATTTTTTTTCAACAAAAACTTCGTGCTTTCTAGTTGCTGGATTGTATTTTTTTGCTTTTAATTTTACTTTTGCTTTTTCACCACCTGCAGGTTTTTTTACATAATAAAAAAAAGGACTGTCAGGTTTTTCTTCTGGAACCATTCTAACTTTAACGTGTGTTTTCTTAGCCATATTATTTTATATTTTTAATATTTTTTATTAAATCAGAAATTTTAAGTAATTTTTGCTTTAATTTGTCAGTCTTTATAGAATTATTAGCTAATACGTCAAGAGGTAAAGACTCCTTAGAATTAAGTATTTTCTTTACACCATTTATTGTCATACCTTGATCTTTCAGTAGAAATTTAATCTTTTTTAGTAAATCAATAGTTTCATTATCAAAATAGCGCCTATTTCCATTAAGAATTTTTGGTTTAATTTGTTTAAATTCCTTTTCCCAAAATCTAATTGTGTGAGTTGATAAAGTGCCTTTTTTATTATCTGTAAGCCCTAAAATTTTTGCAACTTCCCCTATTGTTTTATACGCATTATCAGATTTCATCTTGATTATTTATAAACTCTTTAAATTCTTTAGATGGTTTAAATAAGATAACTTTCCTAGCTGAAATAGTTTTTTCCTCTTTCGTTTTGGGATTTCTTCCTACTCTAGATTTTTTATATCTTATTGAAAAAGTTCCAAATTTTGAAATTTTAAGTTTTTCATTCTTTTTGATATTATCAAGAATAATTGAAAAGAAATCATCAATTAAATTTTCAGAAATTTTCTTTGAAAAACCTAACTGCATATAAACACTATTAACTAAGTCTTTTTTAGTTAAATTAATACGCATACTAAGTTATATTATTTTTAATCTTATTTATCAAATCACCTTTTATAATTCTTTTGCAAACATCCAGTGAGTTTGAAAAACCTAAATAATCTGTTCCACCATGACTTTTAACAACTGGAGAGTCTAGCCCAATAAATATTGCACCATTGTACAATCTTGGATCAAGTCTCTTTTTAAAATTATTTAAATTCTTAATATTTAATAATGATGAAATTTTTCCAATTAAATTACTAGTTAAAGCTTTTTTTAGTTCTTGAGTAATAAAGTTAGCGGTACCTTCAGCTGTTTTGAGAGCTACGTTGCCGGTAAATCCATCTGTTACTATGACGTTAACATCACCATCCATTAGATGATTTCCCTCAATATATCCTTTAAATTCAAAATCTAAATTTTTTTTATCATTTAATATTTGAAAAGTTTCTTTAATAATTTCGTTACCTTTTATTTCCTCTGAACCGATATTAAGTAATGCAACTTTAGAAATATCGTTAGGAAATAAAGCTTTATACAATGAAGATCCCATAATAGAAAAATCAATTAAGTTTTTTGAGCTACATTCGATATTTGCACCTAGATCAAGTACTACGTTCATGCCTATTTTATTCGGCCATAAAGCTGAAAGAGCTGGTTTATCTATATTTTCAATCATTTTGATATTTAATTTTGATATTACTAAAAGTGCACCTGTATTTCCTGCTGATATCACAATATCTGACTCTTTTGATTTAACACTTTCAATAGATTTCCACATACTTGTATCCTTGCCTCTTTTGGCAGCTTCTAAAGGAGAGTCGGTGCTTTTAACTGAATTATCTGTATGAAATATTTCATAGTTATCTTTTAAGACTTTATCGTCAATCAATGGAGTAATTTCATTTTTGTTTCCAAAGATTTTATAAAAAACATCTTTATTTTCTTTATGATGATGTGCGATACCATCTATAGTTTTTTTTGGTGATCCATCACCACCCATTGCATCTACTGCAATTTTTACCAAATCAGTCATTTAATCTAATTTTATTCTTTTGGGTCTAGTACCTGTCGACCTTTGTACATACCTGTTTTTAAATCTAAATGATGTGACAATCTGTATTCACCAGATTTCTTATCCTCAACAACATTTTTAGCTGAGAACTTCATGTTTTGCGCTCTTCTCATTCCAGTTCTAGAAGGCGTTTGTTTTCGTTTAGGTACTGCCATAATTAACGATTACTTACACTCTTTATGTAAGAATTTAAAGTGTTTTTTTTAAGAGTTTTTAAATAATTTTCAAAGTAATTTAGTAATAAAGGGCCATTATTTGAATTTAAAACATAATTTTTTAAAATATTGATTTTTTCACTATCAGTTAAATCATCCCAGAAGTGAATTTTATCAATTATGCTATGAAATAGATTTAAGTAATCCTTCATTTTTTTATTGATTGATTGATCGCCATAACCAATTTCTCTAATGCTTAATTCAAGTTGTCTAAAAGTGAAATCATATATTTCTTGAAGCGTCACCCTGTTTTCCTTGTTTTTAAAATTTTTAAAAAAAAAAGCAAAATGTATAAGAAAATATACTAATCTATCAGAAAAAATATCTTGATTTTTAAAATCTTTGTATAATTCTTTATTTCTAGTCAGTTGTATTAAATTATTATAAATATGTATATAATCTTTATTCATGAAAAAAATATTATTTCTTTTTTTTGTTATATCATTTTTAAATGAATGTACTCTAAAAAAAAGAGTAGATCATCATGGTATTAATATGCTTAAAAAAAAAAGTGATAGATTAATTACGTCTGAGACAAACAAAAATGATATCTTAAAAATTTTAGGTCCACCATCTACAAAAAGTAAATTTGATAGTGATATTTATATATATATTGAGCGAAAATTAACAACAGATAAATTAATCAGATTTGGCAAACAATATTATTTAATTAATGATGTTGTTGTTTTAGAAATTGACGAAAAGGGTATCTTAAAAAAAAAAACATATTACGATCTTAATAATATGAATGAAATAAAGTTAACAAAAGCTGAAACAAGTCTAGAATATACTAAACAAGGATTTGTTTATGACTTTCTGTCTAGTATGAGACAGAAAGTCAATGATCCTTTAGGAAAAAGAAAAAGAGATTAAGTTATCCAGCTATTACTGCTAACAACAATAGTGCAACAATATTTGTGATTTTAATCATTGGATTTACAGCTGGTCCTGCTGTATCTTTATACGGATCCCCAACAGTATCACCTGTTACGGCTGCCTTATGAGCTTCTGATCCCTTTCCGCCATGATTGCCATCTTCAATATATTTTTTTGCATTATCCCATGCACCACCACCAGCGGTCATTGAAACAGCAACAAATAAACCAGTTATAATTACACCCAACAACATTGCACCAACTGCAGCTAATGCAGCTACTTGACCACCAATTGCTAAGATAACAAAATACAAAACAATTGGGGATAGTACTGGTAGTAATGAAGGGATAATCATCTCCTTGATTGCAGCTACTGTCAATAAATCAACTAACTTTGCGTAATCAGGTTTTTGTTTTCTTTTCATAATACCCGGGAATTTTTTAAACTGTCTTCTCACTTCAATAACCACTGCGCCACCTGCTCTACCTACAGCTTGCATTCCCATTGATCCAAACAAATACGGTAACATTCCACCTATTAATAATCCAACTACAACATAAGGATTTGAAAGATCAAATGTAACAACTATACCTTCTAATTTTGAACCAACTTCTTTTGAAAAGTGTTTTATGTCTTCTGTATACGCTGCAAATAATACTAGTGCACCTAATCCAGCTGAACCTATGGCATAACCTTTTGTTACAGCTTTAGTTGTGTTACCAACAGCATCTAAAGCATCAGTTGTTTTTCTTACATTATTCGGCAGCTTAGACATTTCTGCAATACCACCAGCATTATCAGTAACAGGACCATATGCATCTAAAGCCACAACCATTCCAGCAAGAGCTAACATTGTTGTAACTGCTATTGCAATACCATACAAGCCCGCAATGTGATTAGTTAATAAAATACCACCAACAATGATTAATGCAGGAATTGCAGTTGCTTCAAGAGATATTGCTAAACCTTGAATAACATTTGTTCCATGTCCAGTTGTTGATGATTTAGCTACACTTTTAACCGGACGGTAACTTGTGCCTGTGTAATATTCAGTAACCCATATTAATAATCCCGTAATTACAAGACCAATTATTCCACAATAGTATAAATCTTTTCCAGAAAAAGTTACATCATTAAATTGATAAGTATTTTCTAAGCCTAAAACATAATCAGTTACAGGGTATAAAATAGCTAGAGAAGTAACTGCTGAAACAACAAAACCTTTATAAAGTGCATTCATTACATTTTTGCTGCTTCCTAACTTGACGAAAAATGTTCCAATAATTGAAGTTAAAATACACGCGCCACCAATTGTTAAAGGGTAAAGCATCATATTTAAATCTCCTACAAAAAAAATAGAAGCTAAAACCATAGTTGCAACAATTGTAACTGCATAAGTTTCAAATAAGTCAGCAGCCATACCTGCACAATCACCAACGTTATCACCAACGTTATCAGCTATTACAGCTGGATTTCTTGGATCATCTTCTGGAATACCTGCCTCTACTTTTCCAACTAAGTCAGCACCTACATCAGCACCTTTTGTAAAAATACCTCCACCTAATCTGGCAAATATAGAAATTAATGATGCACCGAAACCAAGTGCAACTAGAGCATTTACAATTTCTCTATCATCTACACCAGCTTTTAATAATAAATAGTAGTACACTGCAATTGCTAGTAAAGCTAATCCAGCAACTAACATTCCAGTAACTGCTCCTGATTTAAAAGCAACAGCAAGTCCGCTTGCTAATCCTTTTCTAGATGCTTCAGCAGTTCTTACATTTGCTTCTACAGAAACTAACATTCCAACATAACCTGCAACACCTGAAAATACTGCACCAATTAAGTATCCTAATCCTACTAATGGACTAAATACATAACTAACAATTACAAGCACAACAACTCCAACAATTGCTATTGTCTTATATTGTCTTGCTAAATATGCTTTAGCTCCAATTTGAATAGCTGAAGCAATTTCTTGCATTTTAGAATTTCCAGAACTTGAGTTTAAAATGTTTTTTCCAGTGAAAAAACCATAAACGATTGATAAAAGTCCTGCGATTATTGTGTAAATTAGAATATTTTCTTCTGTGTTGCTCATTTTTACCTTGATTATGTTGTTAATTTAATAATGCCCGGACAATACAAAAAAAAGTATAAAAGGCAATAAAAAGTTCAAAATTGGTGCTCAAACCCCTTATAAATTTGGGCAATTTTATTACCTTTTTTATCAATAATTAGAGGCCCTTTTTGCCCAGATATTATTTTTCCAATTTTTGTAATTTTTATCTTAGATGACTTTGATATTTGATTTATGATTCTTGATTTTGACTTATTAGCAGAAAATAAGATTTGATAATCATCACCTTGAGAGACTACATTTTCCAATTTTACCTTTTTAAGAGAAATTAGTTTACTTAACTGACTTGAAATCGGGACTTTATTTAAATCAATTTCGAAAAACAAATTCTTTTTGTTAATCATTTTATTAATATCTGAAAATAATCCATCAGACAAATCAATTGAGGTATTAGCGTGCTTATTAATAAAATTAAAAAGTTTATATTGAATATCAGGTAAATAATATTTTTTTATAAAATATTTTTTATCAAATGAATTTAATTTGATTTTATTCTTTAAAATATTTAATCCAATGAAGCTGTCACCCAATTCTCCAGTAACATAAATATCATCACCAATTTTACCATTATTTCTTTTAACTATATTTGATGAATAACCAACTGAAACAAATGTAAAACTTAACTTAGATGAATAGGTTGTATCACCCCCTCCTAGTTTGATCTTAAATTTTTTTTGTTCAGATTTCAGGGCATTAGAAATTAATTTTAAATTTTTTTTAGAAAAACTCATTTTATTTCCAGACCCAGATAAAAAATACAATTCAGGCTTAACGCCTTTACAGATTATATCTGAAATTGATGAGCGTAATATTTTCTTAATTACTAAATCAGGATTATCAAAATTTAGAAAATGAACACCTTCAACATATGTATCAACAGAGATAACTAACTTTTTATATCTATCAAAAAAAACATCGTCTGTTAATTCAAATGATCCAGGATTATCTTTTGATAAATTAGAAAAATATTTTTTAATTAGTTGAAATTCTTTCATTTAGGTTTCTTAAATTTTTACCTATAGTATCTAATAATGCATTTAAATATTTTGTTTGATTTTCTTCAATAAAATAATTTGAAGCATTCAAATATTCTTTAATTATTATCCTTAAAGATAAATTTGGCTTATACAAGAGCTCAAAAGTTGCAGCTTTTAAAATTATTTGAAAAACTTTATCAAAAGATTTTGAATTAAAATCTATAGATAAATATTTCTTTAATTCATCTTCAAGTAAATCATTTCTTTCTATGGAACCATTTACAACCTCTTTTATAAATTTCTTAAAACGGTGTTTTGGAAAATCAATTAAATCCTCATTATTAATCAAATAACCATAGAGTTTTTGTATTATAATTACTCTTGGATTATTTTTGGGGCTATAATTTATTTTCATTAAATTGATAAAATTGAAATAACAGCTTTAGCTGCCTCAGAACCTTTATTTTTTCTCTTAATTGCTTGTTTCATATTTAAACAAGTAATTATACCATTTCCAATTGGTTTTTTATTTTCAATTGATAAACTCATTATAGCGTTTGTTGAGGCTTGAGAAATAAAATCAAAATGAGGTGTTTGACCTTTAATTACACACCCTAAAGCTAAGAAACCGTCATATTTTTTAATTTTTTTTGAAATTACTACAGGTATCTCAAAAACACCAGGAACTAATATTTCATCACACAAAAAATTATTTTTTAATTTTTGTTTTGCGCTTCTTAATAAACCAGAATAAATATTACTATAATAATTGGAGCCAACGATAAGTATTTTCTTTTTCATTAAATAATTTCTTGTTTTACTATTTTTATATCATACCCATCTAAACCAATAACTTTTTTTGGTGATTTTGTAATTAATATCATGTCTCTTATTTTTAAATCCTTTATTATTTGAGCTCCTATACCATAGTTTCTGATTAATTTATCATTACCTTGTTTATAAAATGTTTTATTTTCATAGTCTTTAAGAGTTTGTGTTACAGATTTCAAATTACTATCTTTAATAAATACTAAAACACAATTTTTGAATTTCTTAAAATAATTCAATGTTTTATTGAATGAATTTGGAAGTTGTTGGTTTATTAAATAATTCTGGACTACATTTGATGATATTACTCTAACCCGAGGTATAGTTTTTCTATTAAGTTTGCCTTTAATTAAAGCAAAATGTTCAGAACCATCTAAAGTATTCTCATAAATTCTTATATCATAATTGTTATTTTTAAATTTAATTGATGATTTATCCTTAAGCTTAATTAATTTTTCTTTTTTTAATCTATATGAAATTAAATCCTCTATTTTTCCTATTTTCAAATTATGTTTTTTGGCAAAATCATGTAAATCTTTACCTTTTGACATCGAACCATCATCATTCATGATTTCACATATAACTGCTGAATTGTTTTTTTTTGCAAGTTTAGATATATCAACAGAAGCTTCAGTGTGACCTGCTCTTACTAGAACGCCCCCATCTCTTGCAATGATTGGAAATATATGACCTGGAGACACAATATCTTTTTTAGTAGCAGATTTTTTTGTAGCAACTTTTATTGTTCTTGCTCTGTCTTTAGCTGATATACCTGTGGTTATTCCTTTTCTAGCTTCTATGGAAACAGTGAAAGCAGTTTTATTTCTAGACTCATTTTTTGGTGACATCAAACTTAGGTTAAGTTTTTTTGCTTGAATGCTATCCATAGCTAAACAAATTAAGCCTCTTCCATTTTTAGCCATGAAGTTAATATTTTTTGTATTAGCGCATGATGAAGGTATAATTAAATCTCCTTCGTTTTCTCTTTTTTCATCATCAACCAAAATAAACATCTTATTTTGTTTTGCATCTCTGATTATAGACTCGATTGAAGAAAAATTATTTTTTTTCATTAAAATAATTTCTTACATATTTTGATAAAATATCAATTTCAATATTAACAATACTTCCTTTGGATAAAGTAGATAAATTTGTTAGTTTAAAAGTATGAGGTATTACCCATATCTCAAATCCATCTTTTGTTAATTTCGAAATAGTTAAAGATATCCCGTTAATACTTATAGAAGCTTTTTCAATTAGCTGTTTTCTAAATTTTTTATCTAGACTAAATCTAAATAAATAAGATTTATCAACTTTTGAAATTAATAATACTTTTCCTACAGTATCCACATGACCTTGACAAATATGTCCTGATATTGGTTGTTTGTATTTTAAGGGAAGTTCTAAATTTAAGATAGATCCTAATTTTATATTTTTAAAATTTGAACGTTTAATAGTTTCATTTGATAGATAAAATTCAGATAAATCTTTTTTAACAGAAACTAGGGTTAAACATACTCCATCACAAGCAACAGAAACGCCTAGATCCTTTTTTTTTAATTTAAGATTTGTTTTGAGAAAAACATTTAAACCTTTAGGTCTTTTAACAATTTTCTTTAAAATACCTTTATTGAAAATAATACCATTAAACATAATTAGTTTTTATATAAAATTATTTTGTCTTTATCACCTTGATTTGTTAAATCAAATTTATACTTAAAGTTCTTAAGTTTGGTTGAAAAATTTTTAAGTAAAACATAATTGTCCTTAATTTTAATGTTTTTTTGATTATCAATTAAATAAAATTTATGAAAAAGTCTTCCTTTTAAAAAACTATTTGTCAGCCTATTTCCCCCTTCCACTAATAAATTTCTGCATCCATTTTTATATAGTTTTTGAAGAATTAACTTTAAATCTAAATTTTTATTTTTATCGAGTTTAATTTTAATCAAATGAAATTTGTTTCTCTTTAAAATATCAATTTTTTTTTTGTTGTTTGAATTAAAAAAAATAAAAGTTTTATTTTTTTTTGCACTTTTAAAAATATAAGAATTTTGATTTATATCTAAGTTTTTATCCAAAATTGCTCTTGAGGGAGAATAATTTTCATAACCTTTCAGTCTACAATTTAATTTTGGATTATCAGTATTTAGAGTTTTTGATGATATAAGAATTGTGTCATTCTTATATCTTAAATAATGCATTAATTTATCAGTTTTTAAGTTTGTGATTTTTTTATAATGATCACCATAAATTAAATTATTTTTAGTTTTAGCAATTTTTCCTGTTACGTAAGGAATTTTTTTAGATCTGTTGATAAAATATGGTTTATAGAAATCCTTAATATTTTCTGATAACAAATTTTTTTTTACTACTATATTTGATTTATTGAGTATTTTTTTTGTTTTACCCTTTACTTTCTTGTCGATATCTTCAATGCCATAAATCAACTCTTTAATTTTCTTTTTAATAATAATATTTGTACATGGAGGTGTTTTTCCATAGTGAGAACATGGTTCAAGTGTTACATACAGTTTTGAATCTTTTAATGATTCTGTTGAATTATTAATAGCTGATCTTTCTGCATGTGGTTTTCCATTTAACCCCGTAGATCCAATTGATATAATTTTATTGTTTTTTACTATTACACAACCAACAGCAGGATTTGTTCCTGTCAATCCATGTTTTAACATTGCTAATTTAAGAGCAATGTTCATGTAGTTTTTATCTGACTGACTAAATCTATCTTTTTTTGTAGACATCTAGTTTGTCAACAAATTGAACGAAATCTTTTTCTTCTCTGAAATTTCTATAAACAGATGCAAATCTTACATATGCTACTGGATCTAATTCTTTCAATCCTTCCATAACAAGTGTTCCAATTGTGTTAGTTGAAATTTCATTTTGCCCTAACTCTTCTAAAGATCGTGAAACTTTACTTATAAATTTTTCAACTGTTTCTGTATCTAACGGTCTCTTCTTTAGGGCAATATAAATTGATTTTGCTAATTTATCCCTATCAAAAGCTGACTTACGACCATTTTTTTTTACAACCATTAGCTCTCTGTATTGTATACGCTCAAAAGTGGTAAATCTTTCTCCACATACACAGAGTCTTCTTCTTCTTATAGCGGTACCATCTTCAGTGGGTCTTGAGTCAACTACTGAAGTTTCTCCTTTTTTTTTACAAGGACAAATCATTTTCTCAAATGTTTATATATAGGAAATGATGAACATAGATTAACTACTTCATCTCTTACTTCAGTCTCTATTTTAGAATTATCATCAGGATTTTTTGACAACCCCTCAATGACCTTTGTTATTAATTCACCAACTTTTTGAAACTCATTTAATCCAAAACCTCTAGTAGTCGCAGCCTGAGATCCCAAACGAATACCTGAAGTAACCATTGGACTTTCAGAGTCGAAAGGAATTCCATTCTTATTACAAGTAATGTTTGCCCTAGATAAACTGTCAGCAGCCATATTGCCTTTAACATTGAATGGTCTTAAATCAACTAACATCAGATGTGTATCTGTACCTCCAGAATAAATTTTGAAACCATTATTTTTCAAAGTCTCTGCTAACATTTTGGCATTCGCTAATACATTTGAAATATAAGTTTGAAATTCAGGTTTTAGAGCTTCTAAAAAACCAGCTGCCTTACCAGCTATAACATGCATTAGTGGTCCACCTTGGTATCCTGGGAACACAGCCGTGTTAAATTTTTTTGCTAAGTCTTCATGGTTTGTAAGTATTATTCCACCTCTAGCACTTCTAAAAACTTTATGAGTAGTTGAAGTTACCACATGAGCATGATCGCAGGGATTTGGATAACCTTTACCTGCAACCAAACCTGAGAAGTGAGCCATGTCAACCATCAGATAAGCTCCAACTTTATCAGCAATGTTTCTAAATCTTTTAAAATCTATTACTCTAGAATATGCACTGCCCCCAGCAATAATTACTTTTGGTTTGTTTTCTAAAGCTAATCTTTCAACTTCGTCATAATCAATCAAACCAGTTTCCTTATCAACATCATATCCTATTGGATTAAACCATTTTCCAGACATTGATATTTTTAAACCATGAGTAATATGGCCACCAGAATTTAAACTCATTCCCATAAATGTGTCGCCTGGTTTTAAAAGAGCTAAAAAAACTGCGCCATTAGCTTGCGCGCCAGAGTGTGGTTGAACATTTGCAAACTTACAATTAAACAATTTCTTTAATCTTTCTATTGCTAATTCTTCAGCAACATCTACGTGTTCACAACCATTATAATATCTTTTTCCTGAATAACCTTCTGCATACTTATTTGTTAAAACAGATCCTTGTGCTTCTAACACTGCCTGAGATACTATATTTTCAGAAGCTATTAGCTCTATATGATTTTGTTGTCTAATAAGTTCATCATTAATAGCTTTAAATAATTCAGGATCGCTTTCAGATAATCTTTTCTCGAAAAAATTCTGATAATCATTATTTAGATATTTGGCTTCACTTGACATAACTTTACTCCAATTTATATTTTTTTTACTCTTTTTAGGTGTCTGCCACCTTCAAATTTTGTCTTTAAAAATGTGTTTATACATTTCATGGCTGTATTTTTATTAATCAACCTAGCTCCTAATGTAATAACATTTGAGTTGTTATGCAATCTAGATAATTTAGTATTTTTGACCGAATAACATAATGCTGCTCTTATTTTTTTATGACGATTTGCAGCCATAGCCATCCCCATGCCAGATCCACAAATTAGTATTCCCATATTTGAGGAGTTTTTTGAAACTTTTTTACAAAGTTTATGTGCAAAATCAGGATAATTTACTGAAATCTCATCACTATGTGGGCCTTGATCGTCGAATTTGATTTTTTTAGAAAGTTTTTTTTTTACAAATTCTTTTAAAGTAAAACCAGCGTGATCTGAAGCTATATAAATTTTTTTCAAGTTAGTTAAATTTATGATTAAGAACACATGCAACTATATGAATTCTGTCTTCTTCCCCACCATTGAAAAAATTATGATACTTAGTGTTGTTTGTAATCCACGCATGACCATCAGCTGGCATGTGTTTAGCAACATTATCAATAACCATAATGCAGCCTGGGTTAGTAATAATTGGAATGTGTAATCTAGGTTCTGGATCTCTATGCCAGCTAAGTGTAGATCTTGGTTGTTTCAGTAAAATTCTTACTCGTCCTAGTTTATATTTTTTTGATAACGCCTCATAAACATCCTTAAAGTATGTATCTTTATAATCATCAATAAATTCTGAATATTTTTCTTCATCAACACTTACATCTCTAGTCACCTCTTTACCTGTAGAATCTGGTTTTGTCCAAAACACACCTCTAGCTTTGTGACCTTTGATAGAATCTGGATCACCAGGTATTTGAGTTAATGAAATTGCCCCAAAATTTGTTATTTCCCCTGGAGACTCAAAATTTTTAATTTTGATTACCTCTTTATAAGCTGCTTGAAGTTTTTCTACATCAAATTTGATATCAAGCTTTAAAAAATCATTAAAATTTAAACTCATGGTTTTTGTAATACAATTTTTGAAATTTAATTGTATAATACATTTGTCGCATTATACAATTACATTATATGATAACTGGAAATTATCCAAATCTTAGACTTAGAAGAAACAGAAAACAACCCTGGATTAGGAGATTAGTTCAAGAAAATACTCTAAGTCCAAATGACTTTATTTTACCGATATTTTTAATCGACGGTAAAAACAAAAAAGAAAAAGTAAAATCGATGCCAGATGTTTATAGATATTCAATAAACAGACTAAGTCAAATTATAGATAAAGCCCTTAAACTTAAGGTTCCAATGGTTGCTCTTTTTCCTAAAACAAATGAAAAACTTAAAAATGAAATTGGAACAGAAGCTTTAAATGAAAATAATTTAGTTTGTAAAGCAATAGTTGAAATAAAAAAAAGGTACAAAAACCAAATTGGAATAATGTGCGATGTAGCTCTTGATCCTTATACATCACATGGACATGATGGATTAATCAGATCTAATCAAATAATTAATGATGAAACAATAGAAGTTTTAATTAATCAATCCCTATTACAAGCTGAAATGGGATGTGATGTACTTGCTCCTTCAGATATGATGGACGGTCGTATTAGAAAAATAAGAAATGCATTAGACAAAAATAATTTTAAAGATGTTCAATTGCTTTCATATGCAGCAAAATATGCATCAAGTTTTTATGGGCCATTCAGAGACGCTGTTGGATCAAATAAGTTTTTAAAAGGAGATAAAAAAACTTATCAAATGGATTTTAGAAACACTGATGAGTCTTTAAGAGAAATAGCTTTAGATATAAAAGAAGGTGCAGATATGGTTATGGTAAAACCAGGTTTACCTTATCTTGACATCATTAAAGGAATTAAAGAAAAATTTAGAATACCAGTTTTTGCATACCAAGTATCAGGAGAATACAGTTTGATAGCGCATGCAATTAAATCAAAGATATTAAAAGAAGATGTAATTTTTGAATCTTTAATGGCATTTAAAAGAGCGGGTGCAAACGCAATTGTAAGCTATTACGCTGATAGACTTGATAAAATTTTAAAATAATTATTGAATAGAGTTAATAAAAGAAACTCTATTTTTTGGAAATGATAAATTATTAGGTCTGAGTATAGATTTTTCCAAAAAATCTCCAACTAACTTTAGTCCAGCCAATAATTCTTTATTTTCTGCTATAACATTTTTTTCAATTAAAAAATTTGGTACTTTTCTTTTTTCAAATGATGACTGTGTAGAATATTCAATATTATTATTGTTAATTTCTTTTTTTACTAATTTTTCTAATTCTAAATCATATCCTAGAAGACTAAATAGTTCTAATTCCCAGTAAATATAGTTTTGTATCCAGTTTTCTGATTTTAGTAATTTAAAAAAATTATCAATCAAATCGTATATTTCTAAATTTTTTTGAGCCTCAGCGTTAAGAATTCTAATTAATTGCATAGCTGAAATTAAACAATTTAGCTTTTCTTTATTATCAAAAAAAAAGGGTGAAGAAGCTTCGATAATTTCAAACTTAAAGTAACCTATTCTATTCTCATTTTTAGAATTATAATTTGCAAATAATTTATTACCGATTTGTAAATAATTTTTAATTTTTTTGGAGGAACCCCCATAAACAATTCCAGATACTTTGCCATGATTTTTAGTAAATAATTCAACAATTAAAGAATTTTCACTATATTTATTTTTTGAAATTAAGTAGCCTGTGTCATCCCAAATCATAAATCTAAACTATTAAGACATTTAATTGCAGCATTTTGTTCTGCAATTTTTTTTGAACTTCCCTCAGCAATAAAATTTTTTGAATTATGAATTTTAACACTAACTTTAATGATTGGTTTATGTCTTGGGCCAGTATTAGAAATCATTTTGTATTCAGGAAGTTTTTTATATTTCTTTAATGAAAATTCTTGAAGTTGAGTTTTTGCATCTATTAATGTTACTTTACTTTTAGAAATTTCTTCTTTCCATAGATCTAAAATAAATTTTTCTACAACATTAAAACCTCTGTCTAAATAAATCGCACCAATTAAAGCTTCGCAACTATCTGAAATTACTTTATCTTGAGGTGGAGTTTTTGCTTTTTCAGAGTTTAATGTAAGAATAAATTTATCTAAATTTATTTTTTTGGCTATTTGCAGACATGTATTTTTATTTACTAATGAAGCAAATTTTTTATCTAGTACACCCTCTTTTTCCTTAGGGTATAGGTCTAATAATTTTTTTGAAATAACCAATCCAAGAACTCTATCTCCTAAAAATTCTAGTTTTTCATTATTTTCTTTTGAATTAAAACTTTTATGAGTTAAAGATTTAACAAGTTTATTTTTATCTTTAAATTCAATATTAATTTTTTTTTCTAGAAGATTGTGATTAATTTTCATTTTATCTTTTTAAAGAATCTATCAAACCTAATTGATTGAGGCCATTTCCAAAATTCAAAAAAATAACCAACATTTTTATCTGATGAAAAAAATATAAATTGAGCTTTCCCGACAAGATTATCTTTATGAACGTACCCAACACTTGATAAAAATCTGCTATCTTTAGAACAGTCTCTGTTATCTCCTAAAAAAAAATAATGATCGTCTGGTACAGAAAATAAATCTGAATTTTGAAAACTATAGTTTTTTAAATAAACTGTTTTGTAATTTTTGTTATTAGGTAAATTTTCTTCAAATGTAAAAACTTCAATTTCATTATTACCGCAATAAATGACATCATTTTTGGAAATTCTAGACTTAAATATCTCATTATTATTTAAATATAAATTTGAATTAATAAATTGAATTTTATCTCCAGGTAAACCAATTAGTCTCTTTATATAATCTGTTCTATTATCAGCCGGTGTTTTAAACACAATTACATCCCCTCTTTTAGGTTCACTAAACATTACTCTGCCTTTAAAGATAGGTGGGCTAAAAGGAAATGAATGTTTACTGTATCCATATGAATATTTAGTCACAAATAATCGATCACCAACTAGTAATGTAGGTTCCATAGAAGACGAAGGAATATAAAATGGTTGTAAAAAAATTGATCTTATAAAAACAGCTATAATAAGTGCATAAAATAATGTTTTTATATTTTCATTAAAAAAGTTTTTATCTAATTTCATTTTTTTTGTATAGTTGCGAAAGCTATTGAATAAGACTTCTCATCTGATAATGAAAGAAATAAATCCAAAGATTTTGAATTTGAAATTTTTTTTAAGATTTTCTTTATTTTATTATTTATATTGTAATAAGGTTTACCTAAATTATCGTTTAATATTTCAATATCTTTAAAGTTTAAATTTTTCCTAAAACCAGTTCCTAAAGCTTTAACAAATGCTTCTTTAGCAGCAAATCTTTTGGCATAAAAATTAACTCTATTTTTAACATTTTTAGAGGTATTAATTTCTTTAGCCGTATAAACTCTTTTAATAAAGTTTTGATTTTTTATAGATTTTTTAATTCTATTATTATCGATTATATCAACACCGATACCAATTATTTTCATTAATTATTTCTAATTATCTTTTTAAATTTCTTTATTACTTTTGGTAGACCGTCAAAAACAGATTCCCCAATAATAAAATGCCCAATATTAAATTCTCTTATTTCTTTAATTTTACAAAGTAATTTTGTAACTTTATAATCTAGTCCATGTCCAGCATGCACATCTATTCCTAATTTTTTAGCAAAACGAGCGCATTTTTTTATTCTTAAAAATTCTTTTTGGTATTTTTTCTTTGCTTTAACTAAATTTGCTAATTTACCAGTATGTATTTCAATACAATTAACATCTAATTTTTTTGATAAATAAATATCACTTATATTTGCATCAATGAATAAACTCGTTCTTATATTTTTTTGTTTAAAGCGTTTTATAATAGAGCTTAATTTTTTTTCACTTCTCTTGAGGTTTAAACCACCTTCAGTGGTAACTTCTTTTCTATTTTCTGGAACAATGCAAATATAATTTGGAGAGATCTTAATTGCTTTCTTAACAATTTCAGGATTCATAGATATTTCTAAATTAACTAAAATATTTTTTTGATTACAAATATCTAAAGCGTCTTTATCATTTATATGTCTTCTATCTTCTCTCAAATGAATTGTGACTGAATCTGCACCATATTTTGTAACAAATTTAGAAGCAAAAAGTGGATCAGGATGTTTTTCACCCCTAGCATTTCTAATAGTTGCTATATGATCTATATTTACACCTAATCTTTTCATTTAAGAAATCTACTTCCAGGCTTAGTTATTTTAATTTTTCGAAGTTCATCAGGTAGTTCATTTTTTTTATATGTTGGTACTTCAATTTTTAAATGTGAAATTATTTTTGATTTTATCTTTAATGATTTTTTTGAAGATCTATTAATTATTGATGCAAACCCTAAATGTTTTGCTTTAGATTTTTTTATCAATTTTACGCATTCTAAACTTGATTTTCCAGTTGTTATTACATCTTCAATTATTAGAACTCTAGAATTCTTCTTGATATAAAAACCTCTTCTAAGTTTGAATTTACCATCTACTCTTTCACAAAAAATTGTTTCCTTTTTTAGAAGTCGTCCAATTTCATATCCAATGATCACACCACCCATAGCTGGTGCAAGTATTAAATCTATTTTTTTGAAATTCTTTTTAATTTTCTTTGCTAATGACTCACATATATCTTTCGCTAAGTACGGATAACTTAATAATTTTGCACATTGAATATATTTTGGAGAATGTAAACCAGATGATAAAACGAAATGTCCCTCTAATAATGCATTAGTCTTTTTTAAAATACTTAAGGATTTTTTGTGTGAAAGCATTTCTTTTTTCTTCGTGTCTAATTATTTTAAATTTTATATTCTTTTGTTTTAGTTCTGCAATAAAATTAGTAAAATTTTTAAGATCTCTGATTATTAATTGAAATTTAAAATTGATATAATTAGGGTTTTTACCGACCATTTCAACTTTTGAAATATTTAACTTATGGTCACCTATTAGAGTTGTAATGTCACCTAATTGACCAGGTTTATCTGGGAGTGATATCCATAGAGTTGTGTTATATTTTTTAATTTTTTCTTCTTTTTGTTCACCTTTATCATGCCAATAACGTCTTATAGCAGCTCTTGCTTTTCCGGTTTTTGTAATTGGTATCCAATGTAAAGAAGGAGAATGATTTTTTGATGTAATAATATTTACTCTATCACCATTTCTTAAAATTGACTGAAGTTCACTTTTATTACCATTTATTTCACATCCAATCGCACTATTCCCAATAGTAGTGTGAACCGCATATGCAAAATCAATTGGCGTTGCATCTTTTGGTAACTTAATTACAGATCCTTTAGGTGTAAAACAGAACACGTTTTCCTGGAACATTTGTAATTTAGTGTATTCATAAGAATGTTCTGGATTTTCATTTTTTTCTATAATCTCAACTAAATCTTTCAACCAATCGTATTCTTTCCAGCTAACAGAATTAAATTTTTCCGATGATTTGTACTGCCAATGAGAAGCAATTCCTCTTTCAGCAAATTCATGCATAGACATAGTTCGAATTTGAATTTCAATTGGTTTTTGATTGGGACCAATAACTACTGATGTATGTATCGATTTATATCCATTTATTTTTGGAGACGATATGTAATCTTTAAATTTTCCTGGAACACAATTCCATTTTTTATGAAATATACCTAAAGTTTTATAACAATCATCAACTGTATTTAAAATTATTCTAAACCCAATGATATCGGTTATTTGTTCTAACGAGACTCTTTTTTTTTGAACTTTTCTCCAAATTGAAAATGGAGTTTTTTCTCGTCCATAAATTTCGGCATAAATTTTATGATCATTTAATAATTCGGTTAACTCTATTGACAACGTTTCAAATGTATCTTTTTTGTCTTCTTTAATTTCATCTAATTTATTTTTTATTAATGTTCTTGCTTGATTATTAAGAATTTTAAAGGACAGGTCTTCAAGCTCATCTCGAATTCGGTGCATACCCATTCTATCTGCAAGAGGCGCATAAATTTCCATTGTCTCTTGAGCTATTCTTTTTCTTTTTTCTTCCTTGGTGATTGCATCAATAGTTCTCATATTATGAAGTCTGTCAGCAATTTTAACAAGTAATACCCTAATATCTTTAGATGTAGCTAAAATTAACTTTCTAAAATTTTCAGCTTTTGAATTTGAAGCAGCAGTATTTTCAAACACGGAAATTTTTGTAACTCCTTCTACTAAATCTGCCACTTCTTCTCCAAATTCATTTTTAATAGTTTCATATGTTGCATAAGTGTCTTCAATGGTGTCATGAAGTAAGCCAGTCGCTATAGTAGCACTATCTAATTTCAATTCAGTCAGTATATTGGCTACGGCGATTGGGTGAACTGAATAAGGATCACCGGAAGCCCGTTTTTGATCTTTGTGAGCTTTCACTGCAAAATTGTATGCCTTGTCCAATTTTTCAGGATTAAGAAATTTATTATAGATTTTAATTTTATTAATTAACTCTTCGGAATTAATCATTTAAACATTATAGCACCAATTTAAATTTGTTTAATACTTCTTATGTCTTTATTTGGAAGTTGACTGATCAAATCTTTAATATTTCTCTTTAATTTAGGGTGTTTCCAATCTTTTTGGATTTCATACAAAGGAATTAAAACAAAATTTCTTTGATGCATCAATGTATGAGGGAGAACAATTTCTTTATTGAGAATTAAACCACTATAATCAATAATATCTATATCACATTCTCTTGGGTCATTTTTTTTTCTTTTTTTTCTCCCTAATTCTCTCTCTATTTTCTTACATAATTCTAATAATTTTTGAGGTAATAAATATGTTTTTATCTTTAAAACTATATTAATAAATTTTGGTTTTTTAGGATTTGGCCAAGATGGTGTCTCATAATTACTTGAGCATTTAATTATTTCTATATTTTCTAAATGAAGTTTAAATTTTGATAATTCTATATTTCTTTTTCTGTTACCTAAGTTTGAACCAATCCCTAAAAAAACAGTCTTAACTTGATTTTCTGATATATCTTGCTTTGTCACGATTCCAATCTCTTGTTTTTTTAGTTGCTCTTTTATCATATTGTTTTTTCCCTTTTGCTACTGCAATCTCTATTTTAGCTTTACCTTTTTTAAAATACATTTTTGTAGGCACTAGAGTGAAACCATCTCTTTGCATTTTGCCAATTAATTTATTTATTTCTTTTTTATTAAGTAATAATTTTCTTTCATCCAAGGGTTTATGATTTGAGTAACTTGCTTGCTTATATGTAGCAATATGAGAATTGATTAATATTATCTCACCATTTTTTTCGACAGCATAAGAGTCAGCAATATTAACTTTTCCGTCTCTAACAGATTTTATTTCTGAACCTTTTAAAACAATTCCTGCTTCAAATAGATCTTCAAAAAAATAATTAAAACTTGCTTTTCTATTTAAGCATATAATTTTTAAACCAGAATTGGTTTTTTTATTCATTACAACAAGTTAGCTGAAACTAATGCCTTTTTAACTATGTCTTGAGTATTTGATGTTACTTTAACTAATGGCAATCTCACACTATCATCACAAAGACCTAAAAGTTTTGCTGCATATTTAACTGGGCTAGGATTGCTCTCAACAAACATTGAATGATGTATTGGTTGTAAAATTTTATCTAACTTTACAGCCTCATTTTGAGAATCTTTTTTATCCTTTTCATTTGAAAATTTTTGAAACAGTGAACAAATTTTTGGCGCAATATTTGCTGTTACACTTATAGCCCCAACTCCTCCTCTTTTGTTGAATTCTAAAGCATTGTCATCATTACCAGTTAATTGAATAAAATCTTTTCCCATTTTTTTTAATTGTTGATCTACTCTATTTAGATCTCCTGTGGCGTCTTTAACACCAACAATATTTTTTAATTCATAGAGTCTTGCCATTGTATCCACTGACATATCAATTACTGACCTACCAGGGATGTTGTAAATTATAATCGGCAAACCAGAGCTATCATTAATGGCTTTATAATGTTGATAAAGTCCTTCTTGAGTTGGTTTATTATAATATGGGGTAACAATTAATGCCCCGTCTGCACCTGCTTTTTCAGCATGTTTGGTAAGAGATATTGCTTCTTCAGTTGAATTAGAGCCGGTTCCGGCTATGACGGGTATTTTACCTTTGCTTTCTTGAATACACAAATCGATCACTTTTTGATGTTCTTCATGACTTAATGTTGGTGACTCGCCAGTTGTTCCAGCAGGAACTAAACCATTTGTTCCATTTTCCATATGAAAATGAATTAATTTTACATACGCTTCTTCATCTAGTTTGTTGTTAATGAAGGGCGTGATTAATGCAACATTTGATCCTTTGAACATAAATACTTATAACATAGTTTAAAGATTCATTTAGTAAAAAACATGAAAAATTTAACATTTTTTATAATAATCATAACCTTAGGGGCAACCACAATATCTCTAGCAGAATTTCTTAATATCAAGATTATTCCTTTAAAAAAACCTCTCTTAGAACAAGCCGAAATAGAAAAAAGATTAGCCAAAGAGGAAATAAGACCTATTCCAAAACCTGGCACGAAAAAAAATATTGAACAAATTAAAACTGAAGTCAAAGTTAAAGAAAAGAAAAAAATTGAAAAAGTTAAAACTGAAAAAAAACAAGAAAAAAAGTCTAAAGTAGCACAATTAATTCTTCCTAAGAAAAAACCAATTACAATAAATACTGAAAAAATAAAAACTGTAAACAAATCCAAATATTACAATAAAAAAGATTTTGAATTAGCAAAAAAAGCAATTTCTAGAATGGAAAAAAGAGAGTGGAAATCAGCTTTATCAACTGCAAAAAAAGCAAAAGATAAATCTATATATAACTTTGTACAATGGAGACATTTACTAACTAAAGGTAATCAGGCATCTTTTTTTGATTACAAATCGTTTATAGAACAAAATAAAAGATATCCAAGAATTGGTAGAATTAAATATCTTGCTGAACATAAACTTTCAGTAAAAGAAGTTTCTCCAAAAAAAGTAATTCAATATTTTGGGGATGATGAACCTTTAAGTGGTTATGGTAAATTAATTTTAGGGGAAAGTTTAATTGAAATTGGAGAAAAAGAAAAAGGTATAAAATATATCAAAGATGGATGGATAGAAGCTGAACTTTCAAAATCTGAATTAAGATTTTTTAGAAAAAAATATAAAAAATATTTAAACGCAAATGATTACATTAAAAGAGCAGACTATTTAGCATGGAATAGCAAACATTGGGATTTAAAAAGATTACTTAGATATTTGCCTAAAGATTATGAGCTTCTTTATAATGCTAGACAAATTTTGATTTCAAAATCATACGGTGTTGATCAGGCAATTAAAAATGTGCCCACTAAGTTAAAAAATGATCCTGGATTAAATTATGATCGATTAAAATGGAGAAGAAAAAGAGGAAGAGTTGATAGTTCTTTAGAAATTTTATTAAAAATTAAAAACACTAAAGATTATATGAAGTATCCTGAAAAGTGGTGGAAAGAAAGAGAGATTATAGCAAGATCATTAATATACAAAAAAAAATATGAAACCGCATATCGTTTAAGTAGTAACCATGCAATGACTGAAGGTCCAGATTATGCTGCGGCTGAATGGATGAGTGGATGGATTGCATTAAGTTTTTTAGATGATCCAATATTAGCAATAGATCATTTTAGAAATTTTCATAATAATGTAAGTTATCCAATAAGTTTATCACGAGGTGCTTATTGGCTTGGTAGATCATATGATAAAATTGGTGACAAAGATTCATCAATAAAATGGTTTGAAGAAGCAACAAAATACATGACTACTTATTATGGTCAATTAGCATCAAGAAAAATTGATCCTAGTAGAAAATTTGAATTAAGTTTAGAGAGTGTAATTGATGATAAATATAGAAAAAAATTCTATGATAAAGAACTTGTTAGAATAGTTTATTTATTAGATGAACTAAATAAAGATAAATACACAAAACATATATTAAGATTTTTAGCTTTAGACAATATTCAGAGTGGTAGCGAACCTCTTGCTGCAGAACTTGCAACTAAAATTGAAAGGTATGATTTTGCAATTCAAGTTTCTAAAATTGCATCATATGAAAAAAGATTTCACAATAAATTTAACTATCCAGTCATAAGCACACCAATCTATGTTAATGGAAGAAAAATTCCTGAAAATGCATTTATATTATCTTTAATAAGACAAGAAAGTGAGTTTGATTTAAGTGCTAATAGTCATGCTGGTGCAAAAGGGTTAATGCAACTGATGCCTTACACAGCTCAAGTTGTAGCCAAACAAGCTAAATTGCCCTACTCAAAATCTAGATTAACAACAGATCCTGAGTATAACATAAACTTAGGTTCACATTATATTGCAGGATTAATTTTAGAGTATGATGGTGCTTATCCATTTGCAATCGCAGCTTATAACGCTGGACCTAAAAGAGTGAAATATTGGAAAAAATTAAATAAAAATCCTCAAAAAAAACAAATTGATTACGTTGATTGGATAGAGTTAATAAAATTTAGAGAAACAAGAAATTATGTTCAACGTGTTTTAGAGAATTACAACGTTTATAGATATATACTGGAGCGAAAACCAATAACTGTTAAAGATTTTTTTAGAGATGATCCTCTTTATTAATGGCGGAGAGAGAGGGATTCGAACCCTCGGTACAAGTTTCCTCGCACGGTCATTTAGCAAACGACTGGTTTCAGCCTCTCACCCATCTCTCCACAAGAAAAATCAATACTTTTGATTGTATTGAATATTCAATATTAATAAAGTAATTATTCTAAAAATTATGAAAAACAAGTACTCAATATTTTCACTAGTAAAAAATGCTTTTTCCTATCATGAAAATTGGGAGAAAGCTTGGAAAGATCCAGAGCCTAAAAAAGAATATGACGCTGTTATTGTAGGTGGCGGCGGACATGGTCTAGCTACTGCTTATTACTTAGCGAAAAAACATGATATGAAAAATATTGCTGTTGTAGAAAAAGGTTGGATTGGTGGTGGTAATACTGGAAGAAATACTACTATTATAAGATCTAACTATCTTTGGGATGCTAGTGCAGGCTTATATGATCATGCTTTAAAAATTTGGGAAGGTTTATCTCAAGAACTAAACTATAATGTAATGTTTAGTCAACGTGGAGTAATGAATTTAGCACATAATCTTCAAGATGTGAGAGACTTAAAAAGAAGAACTCATGCTAACAGACTAAATGGTATTGATGCGGTTTACTTAAGTACGGAAGAGGTTAAAAAGTTTTGTCCAATAATTAATACCTCTCCTGATATAAGATATCCTGTTCTTGGTGGAACATTACAAAGAAGAGCTGGTACAGCTAGACACGATGCTGTTGCTTGGGGTTATGCGAGAGGCGCAGATGAAATGGGAGTTGACATTATTCAAAATTGTGAAGTGAAAGGTATAAAGAGAGATGGAGATACTGTTGAAGGTTTAGAAACAACAAAAGGTTTTATAAAAACAAAAAAAATTGGAGTAGTAGCTGCAGGGCATTCCAGTGTTATTGCAAATATGGCTGGTCTTAGATTGCCCTTGGAAAGTAAACCGTTACAAGCTTTAGTTTCTGAACCTGTTAAACCAATAATAGATACTGTAGTTATGTCTAATGCAGTTCATGCTTATGTAAGTCAATCGGACAAAGGTGAATTAGTTATTGGTGCTGGCACTGATGATTATGTTTCTTATTCACAAAAAGGAAGTCACGATATTGTGGAAGGAACTTTAAATGCAATCCTAGAGCTTTACCCAATATTTAGTAGAATGAGAATGTTAAGACAATGGGGTGGAATTGTAGATATTTGTCCTGATGCAAGCCCTATAATTAGTAAAACTTCAATTAAAGGATTATACTTTAACTGTGGATGGGGAACTGGTGGATTTAAAGCTACACCAGGTTCAGGTGATTTATTTGCTCATACAATTGCAAACGATGAGCCCCATAAATTAAATGCTGCATTTAATATAAATAGATTTGTTAGTGGTGATCTTGTTGATGAACACGGAGCAGCTGCAGTAGCACACTAATGTTTGTAATTAATTGTCCGTTCTGTGGTGAAAGAGAACAAAGTGAGTTTAAAGCTGGCGGAGAAGCTCACATAGTAAGACCAAAACAACCAACTGAACTGAGTGACGACGAGTGGGCAGAATATTTGTTCATGAGAAAGAATATAAAAGGTGTTCAGTTTGAAAGATGGAACCATGCTCATGGATGTAGAAAGTGGTTTAATATGGTTAGAGATACATCTAATGATCAAATAAAAGCAATATACAAAATGGGTGAAAAACCTCCTGTAGAATAAAAGAAATGTATGTCAAAAAATTTGAGAGTAAAATCAAGTTCATTTATTGATGAAACAACAAGAGTTTCATTTAAATTTAATGGAACAAAATTGTATGGATATAAAGGTGATACTTTAGCATCAGCTCTTCTGGCCAATAACATACATTTGGTTGGGAGAAGTTTTAAATATCATAGACCAAGAGGAATAATGACAAGTGGTTCAGAAGAACCTAATGCCATGGTTCAGTTGCATAATAATTCATCAAGAACAGAACCAAATGTTAGAGCAACTGAGATTGAACTTTATGATGGATTAGAAGCTTCAAGTCAAAACTGCTGGCCAAGTGTTAATTTTGATTTTGGAGGAATAAATAATTTTTTTTCCCCTCTTCTTCCTGCTGGGTTTTATTATAAAACTTTCATGTGGCCTGCTAGTTTTTGGGAAAAATATGAGTACTTCATAAGAAAATCAGCTGGGCTAGGTAAATCACCTACTGAACCAGATCCAGATATTTATGAACACAGATATTTGCATTGTGATGTTTTGATAATTGGTGCTGGAATATCAGGAATTATAGCTGCAAAAACAGCGGCTAAAAATGGGTTTAAGACACTACTTGTTGATGAAAAACCTAATTTAGGTGGCTCTACAATTTATCAAAACAATGATCATTTTAAAATTAATGATACTAATTCGGCAAAATGGCTCGAAAAAGAAATTAAAGATCTTAAAAATTATAAAAACTTAGAAATAAAAACTAGAACAAGTGTTGCTGCTTACCATGGTTATAATTTTATTTTAGCAAGAGAAAATTTAACTGATCACATAGAAGTTTCAAAGAGAGATAATAAGGTAAGACAAAGACTTTTAAAAATCAGGGCAAAAAAAGTAATTACTGCTACTGGTTCTATAGAAAGACCGCTAATTTTTAATAATAACGATAGACCTGGTATTTTACTTTCTTCAGCAATTAAAAAATATGTTGATTTCTATGGAGTTAAAAGTGGAGAAAAAATTGTATTGTTTACTAACAATGACACTGCATATGAAACTGCCCTCTCATTAAATGATAAAGGTATAAAGGTTGAAGCAGTCATTGATATTAGAAATGAAAATAATTCTGAACTGATTAAATCAGTTAAGAATTTAAATATTAAAATTTTCAACAATCACACAATAGTGGATACAGAGGGTTATAAAAGAATAAACAAAGTTTCAATTATGGAACTATCAAAAGATGGAACTTCTGTTGTTGGAAAAAAAATAGATATTAATTGTGATTGTTTGGGAATGTCAGGTGGATGGACACCAGCAGTACATTTGTTCACTCAATCTGGTGGTAAATTAAAATTTAGAAATAGTGATAATGTATTTATTCCTAATACTTATAACTCAGATCAATTATGTATTGGTGCATGCAATGGTGATTTTGAATTAAATGTTATTATTAAAAATATTCCTGACCAAATAAATGAATTCCTTAATTTGAGTGAAGAAAGTTTTAAAAATATAAAAATTAGTTCTAATAAAGAAAATAATTATAGAAATATTTGGCTCTTACCTTCAGATAAAATTTTAGGAAAAACCAAACCATTTGTTGATTATCAAAATGATGCAACAGCAAAGGATATTAAATTGGCATTACGAGAAGGATTTAGATCTATCGAACATGTTAAAAGATATACAACAACCGGTATGGGAACAGATCAGGGAAAACTAGGAAATATGCATGCCCTTGGAATAATTGCTGATACTGCAAAAGTTCAGATGGGAGAATTGGGAACGACTACTTTTAGACCTCCCTACACTCCATTAACATTTGGAACTATTGTTGGAAGAAATGTAGGTGAATATTTTGATATATTTAGAAAAACACCAATGCACGATTGGCATGTTGATAACAAAGCAGAATTTGAAAATGTGGGTCAATGGAAAAGAGCTTGGTATTATCCAAAGAACAATGAAGATATGCATCAAGCAGTACAAAGAGAAAGTAAAGCTGCAAGAGAAAGCGCAGGTATATTAGACGCCTCAACACTAGGTAAAATTGATATTCAAGGTACTGATGCTTCAGAATTTTTAAATAGAGTTTATACAAACGCTTGGTCTAAACTTGCAATTGGAAAATGCAGATATGGGTTAATGTTAAATGAAGATGGTATGGTCTATGATGATGGTGTAACTACTCGTTTAGGCGAAAATCATTATATAATGACTACAACAACAGGTGGTGCAGCAAATGTTCTTGGAAAATTAGAGGATTATCTTCAAACTGAATGGCCAGAGCTAGATGTGTATTTAACTTCTGTAACTGATCATTATGCAACTGCAAGTGTTTGTGGGCCAAATAGCAAAAAAATTCTATCTAAACTAATTCCAGATTTAGATTTATCAGATGAAAATTTCCCACATATGTCATTTAAAAATGCATCTATTGGAAAAATAAAATGTAGAGTTATGAGAATTAGTTTCACAGGTGAGCATAGTTATGAAATTAATGTTCAAGCAAATTATGGAAAATCCGTATGGGAAAAATGTATGGAAATAGGAAAAGAATATAACATTACCCCATATGGTACAGAAACTATGCACTTATTAAGAGCTGAAAAAGGATTTATTATTGTTGGACAAGATACAGATGCCACTATGACACCTATAGATCTACAAATGGATTGGATTGTTAGTAAGAAAAAATACGACTTTATTGGTAAAAGATCTTTATATAGATCTGATACTATTAGAGAAGATAGAAAACAATTAGTTGGACTATTAACTGAAAATCCTAATGAAGTTCTTGAGGAAGGTGCTCAAATAGTTGCAGAGACAAACAAAAAACCTGTAGAAATGTTAGGTCATGTTACATCTAGTTATTACAGTCCAAATTTAAATAAATCAATTGCTCTTGGTGTTGTAAGGGGTGGTAAAAATATGTTAGGCCAAAAGTTATTCATACCAATGGAAAATAAAATTATTAACGTCACTGTAGCTGATCCAGTTTTTCTAGATAAAGAAAACAAGAGGTTAAATGCTTAATTACAACAATCCAATAAAAGAAATAAAAGAATACTCTGGTTTCAAAATTGAAGAAGTAAAACCTATTATGAAATTAATACTTAGAGGTAAAAAAAGAGAATTTTTATCCTCTGTTGGTAAATCTCTTAATATGCTTTTGCCAACTGAAAGTAACACATCAACAACAAGTGAAGAATATACAGCTTTATGGTTAAGTCCTGATGAATGGATGTTGTATTCTAATGATAAAATAAATGAAAATGATAATAATTATGAAATTGAAAATTCTCTCACCGACAACATTGTAAAAACTAATTTAGGAGCAGTTACAGATGTAACTGATCAATTTGTATTACTAAAACTAAGTGGTGATAAAATTTTTGAATTGTTTTCAACAGGTTCACCATTTAATTTCAACGATTTTCGAAATAAAAACGGTTCTGTTACACAAACACTTTTAGCTAAAATTGACGTGATAATTCACAATATTGATAAAGAAAATGTGAATTTATTTGTTAGAAGATCTTTTTCTGAACATTTATTTTCTTGGATAAATGATAGTGCGTCAAGATTGTAGCAATTAGCGTCAAGTTGACTGTAAAAATCATTATTTAAATCAGTAATATAATTATATGAAAAAAATCTTATCTTTATTACTTTTTGTGCTGGTTTCTTTTTCTGCCTATGCAGAATCAAATTTAAATAAAATCCTTTCATCTGGAGAACTTAGAGTTGGAACTACTGGAGACTGGGATCCAATGACTGTTAAAGACCCTGCCACAAATAAATATAAAGGTTTTGATATAGATGTAATGAACGAATTAGCTAAAGATATGGGTGTAAAAGTTAAATTTGTTGCTGCAGAGTGGAAGACGATAGTTTCTGGAATTACCTCTGATAGATACGATATTTCAACTAGTGTAACAAAAACACCAAAAAGAGCTGAAGTAGCTGGTTTCACGGATACTTATTACAAATATGGAACTGTTCCACTCGTTCTTAAAAAGAATTTAAAAAAATTTTCAACTTGGGACTCACTAAATAATGAAAATGTAACGATTGCTACAACATTGGGAACTTCACAGGAAGAAAAAGCTAAAGAATTTTTTCCAAAATCTAAATTAAATTCAGTTGAGGCACCTGCAAGAGATTTTCAAGAAGTATTGGCTGGAAGAGCTGATGGAAATATAACTAGTTCAACTGAAGCGAATAAATTAGTTATAAAATATCCTCAATTAGTAATAGTTCCTGATGGAGAAAAAAACCCTGCATTTTTAGCAATGATGGTTGCTAAAGGTGATGATGAGTGGAGAAATTACGTTAACAGCTGGATAAAAAAGAAAAAATCTTCAGGTTTTTTTACTAAATTATTAGCTAAGTATAATTTAAAAAGTTTATAATCAATTAGTAATTAGATTTTAATTCTTTATAAATTAAAGAGTGAATAAAATACTATTATTATTTTTAGCTATATTTTTAACATCTTGTGGCAAAAGTGATTTAAATTGGCTTGTATTATCTCCAAATAATGTTGAAGGATTAACAAATCTTAAATTTTTATTAAGTGGATTAACCACAACAATCTTTATTTCTTTAGTTTCAATTATCATTTCTATTTTTTTAGGTCTTGTAGTTGCAATCCCATCTTTAGCAAAAAACAAATATCTAACTTATTTGAATATAGGCTATGTTGAAATAGTAAGAGCAATACCTTTATTAGTTTTAATTTTATGGATTTATTATGGTTTGCCAATAATGACAGGAATAAGCTTTAGCCCATTTGTTTCTGGAATAATTGCTTTATCAATAAGTGAAAGTGCTTTTCAAGCTGAAATATTTAGAGCTGGTATTAATTCAATTAAAAAATCTCAATGGGAAGCTGGAAGTTCATTAGGGTTAAATTTTTTTAGAAAATTAAGGTTAGTTATTCTGCCTCAAGCAATTAAAAATATTTTACCTGCTATTGGAAATCAATTTGTGTATGTTCTAAAAATGTCCTCACTTGTTTCTATTATTGGAATAGGAGACCTTACAAGAAAAGCTAATGAGTTAGTTGTGACAACATACAGACCTTTGGAAATTTATACATTTTTGATATTAGAATATTTAGTTCTTATCTTAATAGTTTCTTATTTTGTAAGAAAATTTGAGAAAAGACTAAAGAAAGATTAGTTTCTATTTTTCTTACGCCAATCCCATGGCTTTTCAAAAGGACCTTGCCAAATACCAAGTTTATTTTTTTTAGCATTTAATTCTTGATTTTGAAATTTTTTTGAATATTTCAAATATGCTAAGGCATAACCATTTTCCACCATCCATGAATTTATATTCATATTTTTATAAAAACATTCACCTATAAATCTTCCATATCTATCTTTGTTAGTTACTACACATGAAATTTCCTTATTAAAAATTTTTTTTTTCAATTTATTAGTAGAAACAACACCGCAATCGTATTCTTTATTTAAAGTTAAAAAAGAAATAGATATAAAAGGTTTTTTACACTTTTGCTTCATTTCTGGAGCATCAATTCCAAATAATCTTATTTTTTGATTTGAAATTTTAATTGTATCTCCATCGGTAATAATAGCTAATCCCTCAATTTTTTTTTCTTGAGAATTTGCTTTTATGGAAAAGAATAAAATTAAGATGCTAAAAAGAAAAAAGTTTTTTATTTTGTTTAAAAACATTATTTAAAAAATATCCGATAAATATAATTACTGCAAAGCCCATAATCCAATTTGTGACCATAATTGTATAAAAAATATCTTCGTAGCCCCCTCCTCTAATGTTTATTACATACCATAAACTTAAAAAAGGAAATGCAGTCAAACGTAAAATACTTAGATACAAGCTATAAATAGGTTTTTTTACAGCTTGAAAAACTGCAGTTGTTATAAAAAAAACTGGATATATCGGACCAATTAAAGCAGCAACTTGGAGGTAAATAATCCCATGTTTTATTGCTTCAATATCATCTGTAAATAAAGAGACTAAAAATTCAGCGCCAAAGAAAATGATTAAACCTGCACATATCATGAAAGATGATCCAAAGAATAATGCTTTTTTATATAATTCTCTTATCCGGTCAAATTTTTTAGCTCCAAAATTTTGTCCACCTATCGATAACACAGCTGTATTTAATCCAATTACAGGTAACAAAAATACTTGTTCTATTCTTAAAGCTGCTCCGTAACCCGCTGCTGCTAACTCTCCGAATTGACCAATAAAATATAAAACATTAAATATACCAACACCAATAAAGAGCATGCTAAACATAATTGGTATTGATTGTTCTAATAATTCTTTAAGCAATTCAAATTTGGGAATAAAACATTCAATCTTTAGATACTCTCTTAATTTACAAGAATTTACTTTATATGCTAAATATAAAGTTCCTATAGATTGAGATATTACAGTAGCAATAGCTAAACCAGCAATTCCAAAACCAGGTACAAAAGCATATCCCCAAATAAATAAAGGATTTAAAAATATATTTAAAAAGAAACTGAAAATTAAAACATTTCTGTAACTTTTTGTATCTCCTTGAGCATTCAATGTTCCATTTAAAGATATTTGAATTAAGACAATAAAAGTTCCATAAAATATAATATCTAAATACTCTCTTGTTAAAATAATACTTTGTTGATCAGATCCCATTACTGATAAAAGAAAATTTGAGGAATTTAAACCGAATAAGGTAACAATTATTGAAACTATAATTGCAAATATTACTGATTGCGCAACTAACAATGAGGCTTTCCTGATTTTCTTTTCTCCTAAGAGATTACCTATGCATGCATTTGTTGCAGCACCAATTCCTACACCCACAGCTATTATTACAAAATAAATTGGAAAAGATTTTGCAATAGCTCCTATTGCTTCAGCTGATATTTTTCCCGCAAACCATGTATCAACAAGATTATAAAAAGTTTGAAATAATGATCCAGTACTTGCTGGTATAGTAACTTTTCTGAGTAATTCCCATATAGGATCTTTAGTAAGTTTGATAGATTTAGACAAATAAGCCTCTATTTAAATTCTTTCTGAAATAAATAATTTTTTCCAGATTTTTTTGCTTTGTATATCTGACTTTGTCTCATTCTAAAACGTGATTTTTGATCTGTTGTTAGTTTATCATGACAATTAGGACAAGATACTCCTTCCTCATATTTTTTCGATTTTTTATCTTTTGGAGATATTGGCATTCTACAACCACTACACATTGAGTATGTTCCAATCTTTAAACCATGTTTTAAACTTATTCTATTATCAAAAACAAAACATTCACCTTTCCATAAACTTTGATCTTTTTTAATTCTTTTAAGATAATTTAAAATGCCACCATTTAGTTGAAAAATATTCTTAAATCCTTTTTTTTGTAAATAAACTGAAGTTTTTTCACATCTAATGCCACCAGTACAAAACATTGCGACTGGTTTATCTTTATTAAGTTTATTAAGATAATTAGGAAAATCTCTAAAATTAGTTACGTTGGGATTTACTGCTTTTTTAAAAGTTCCAACTTTATACTCAAAAGGTTTTCTAGCATCAATTATATGAGTGTCTTTATTTTTAATCAGTTTATTCCAATCCTTTGGCTCTAAATGTGTTTTTAAATTTCTATCTTTCGAATTTAATTTTAAATTCATAGGAACAATTTCATTTTTTATTTTAACTTTTGGTTTATGAAAAGGTTGAAAATTCGAACTTGACTCATTGAAATTATCAAATTTTTTAAAAGAAAATAAAGACTTAATTTTTTTTTTTATTTTTTCAATATTTGTTACTCTGCCAGATAGAGTGCCATTTAGACCTTCTTTAGCTAAAATAACAGTTCCTCTAATATTATTGTCATTAATAAGTGTAGTTAAAATTTCTTTATTCTTTTTTAAAGATTTAATTTTAATAAACTTATAAAATCCAAAAACTTTAAACATTAGAAAACTCTACAAACAGTCATTCCATCACCTAATGGAAAAATGATTTGCTCTACTCTTTTATCTTCAGAAACAAAATTATTAAATTCTCTCATATTTTCAGTAAATTTATCATTATTTTTTTCATCAACTACTTCACCGTGCCACAAAACATTATCAATAATAATTAAACCACCCTTTTTAATTAGCTGTAATGAATTTTCATAATAATTTTTATAATTCATTTTATCTGCATCAATAAATATCATATCAAATTTCTCATTCTTTAATTCTTCAAAACTATGCATCGCTGGCTTTATAATTGTTTGAATTTTATGGTCTTGTTTCGCTTTTTTAAAAAAATCAACGGCAATCTTGTTTGTTTCTTCATTTTTATCAAGAGCAATTAATTTACCATCATTAGGTAAAGCAAGAGAAATGGTAAGAGCACTTAGACCAGTGAACGTTCCAATTTCCAAAACATTTTTAATGTTTGCAACCTTAATTATTAAATGAAGAAAATAACATTGTGAAGGATCAATCTGCATCTTTTTTATTTCTCCTAAAGTTTTATTGTAATCAATTATTTCTTGCTGGATTGGATTTAGTTTAAAGCTAAAATCTTTGATATAATTTTCTAATTTTTCTGTGATTTGTAGGTTTGCACCCATTTTATTAAAGTTTTTTCTTTAATATCTCATTTATTAATTGAGGATTAGCTTTACCGCCTGAAGCTTTCATTGCCTGACCAACAAAAAACCCAAATAATTTCTCTTTACCATTTTTATATTCAATAGCTTTTTCTCTGTTGTCATTAATTATCTTATCAATCAAGGCTTCTAAAGCTTTTGGATCACTTTGTTGTTTTAAACCTTTTTCTTCAACAATTTTTTGAGGATCTTGATCTCCATCAATCATAAATTCAAATACAGTTTTAGCAATTTTACCCGAAATTGTTCCATTCTTAATTAAATTTACAAGAATAGCTAAATTTTTTGCACTAACAGGACTTTGTGAAATCTCTAAATTTTTATCGTTTAAGACTGCAAATAATTCTCCAGTAATCCAATTGACTGCTAATTTAATATCTTTATTTTTACCCATCTTCGCTACAACTTCTTCAAAATATTTTGAAGTTTCTATATCAGAAACAAGAATGGTTGCTTCGTAGGGAGATAGTTTAAATTCATCAATAAACCTTTTCTTTTTATCATCCGGTAACTCTGGAATATCTTTTTTAATATCATCGATAAATTCCTCAGAAACTTCCAATGGTAGCAAATCAGGATCAGGAAAATATCTATAATCATGAGCATCTTCTTTCGATCTCATAGATCTTGTTTCGTTTTTTTTTGTATCAAACAATCTAGTTTCTTGGTCAATTGTTTGACCTTCTTCAATTAAATCAACTTGTCTATTTGCTTCATATTCAATAGCCATCTGCATAAATTTAATTGAGTTTACATTTTTAATTTCACACCTAGTACCAAATTCTTTTGTACCTTTTGGTCTAACTGAAACATTTACATCAGCTCTCAAAGATCCTTCTTGCATATTGCCATCACAAGTGCCCAGATATCTCATAATTGATCTTAATTTTTTAATATATGCATTGACTTCATCAGGTGATCTTAAATCAGGTTTACTAACAATCTCCATTAAAGCTACTCCAGATCTATTTAAATCTACGAACGTATTTTGAGGATCAAGATCGTGTATACTTTTTCCAGCATCTTGCTCTAGATGTAATCTTTCAATACCAATTTCTTTTTGTCCCTCAGGCAAATCTAAAATTACTTTTCCTTCACCCACAATTGGGTCTTTAAATTGAGAGATTTGATATCCTTGAGGTAAATCAGCATAGAAATAATTTTTTCTATCGAACACTGAACGTTTATTAATTTTTGCGTTTAATCCAATACCAGTTTTAATTGCTTGTTTTACACAGAACTCATTTATCACCGGTAACATTCCAGGAAATGCTGCGTCAACTAAACTTACTTGTGTGTTAGGTTCGGCTCCAAATTTTGTTGCAGAAGAAGAAAAAAGTTTTGATTCCGAAGTTACTTGTGCGTGCACTTCTAGTCCTATTACAACTTCATACTGATTATCCTTTCTGTTGATTAAATATTCACCTTTGCTTTTACTCATTTAATCCACCAATCAGTTATATTATTTTTAAAACCAATTTTTTCTTCCATTGCATATGCTATGTTTAATATGTTTTGCTCATCAAATGCTTTACCAATGATTTGTAATCCTAATGGATAACCTTTTGCATCATGGCCAGCTGGAATAGATATTCCAGGTAATCCAGCTAAATTAACTGGTACAGTAAATATGTCATTTAAATACATAGAAACTGGATCATCTTTTTTTTCACCAATTTTAAAAGCTGAACTTGGTGTAGATGGAGTTAATATTGCATCTACCTGTTTATAAGCTTCGTCAAAATCATTTTTAATTAATTTTCTTACCTTTTGAGCTTTGAGATAATAAGCATCATAATACCCTGAAGATAAAACATATGTTCCAATCATAATACGTCTTTGAACCTCTGCTCCAAAACCTTCAGATCTAGTTTTTTCATACATATCAATTAAATTTTTACCTTCGGCTCTAAAACCGTATTTAACTCCATCATATCTAGCTAAATTTGATGAGGCCTCTGCAGGTGCAACAATGTAATAAGTTGGTAAAGCATAACTTGTATGTGGTAAAGAAATATCAACGACCTCTGCCCCACATTCTTTAATATAATCAATTCCTTTTTGCCATAAATCTTCTATTTCTTTTGGCATTCCTTCAACTCTGTATTCTTTAGGTATTCCTATTTTTTTTCCTTTGATATTTTTGCTAAGTTCTTGGAGATAATTATTTCTTTTAAAATTAATAGAAGTTGAATCTTTATTATCAAAAGTACTAATAACCTCATGTAACAAAGCACAGTCCTCAACATTTTGAGACATTGGACCTGCTTGATCTAGAGATGATGCGAAGGCAACAATTCCATATCGAGAACAACTACCATAAGTAGGTTTAAGACCAACAGTTCCTGTAAATGACGCTGGCTGTCTAATAGATCCACCGGTATCTGTACCTATAGTAATGGGAGTTAATTGTGCAGCTACAGCAGATGCCGAACCACCCGAAGAACCTCCGGGCACTAAATTTTCATCAATTGGATTCTGTACATTGCCATAATAACTTGTTTCATTTGATGAACCCATCGCAAATTCATCACAATTTAACTTGCCTAATAATATCCCTCCAGCATTCCATAAATTATCTGTAACTGTAGACTCATATGTTGGAGTAAAACTTTGTAATATTTTACTTCCAGCGGTTGTTTTGACTTTTTTTGTACAAAATAAATCTTTAACAGCTATTGGGATGCCTGGTAGCTTTAAATCTAGATTTGGTTTTTCATCAAATTGTTTAGCTTTTGTTAAAGCATTTTCAAAATCAGTAGTTATATAAGCATTAAGTGTTTTTGATTTTTCAGATCTTTCTATGAAAGCTTTTGTTACTTCTGTTGAAGAAATTTTTTTTTCTTTAATATTTTTACATAATTTTACTAATGTTTGTGTTGTTAAATCAGACATTATTCAACCACCTTAGGTACTACAAAAAAATCTTTGTTCTCTTTTGGTGAATTTTTAATTATTTCCTCTTTTATGTTATTACTTTTAACTTCATCACCCCTTAATCGGAGAGTTGTCTCAGCAACAGATGTCAAAGGTTCAACATTATCAGTTTTTAATTCATTTAATTTTTCTATAAACTTAAATATAGAATTTAAATCACCAGCTAGTTTTTCTGCTTTTGCTTCATCTACAGATATTCTTGATAATTTAGATATATGCTTTATTGTTTTAAGGTCTATTGTCATATGAAAATAAAATACGTCGCAAACTATCATTTAACATTAAAATTTACAACATGATCACACTAGATGAGTTTAAAAAAAATAACCCGAAAAAATGTAGATTAATTGGATTAGATTTAGGGTCTAAAAGAATTGGGGTCGCAATTTGTGATGAAAATTGGTCTATTGCAACTCCATTTAAAACAATACAAAAAACGACGAAAGAAAATCTTATTAAGGATTTAAATGAGATAATTTTAGAAAATAATATTGAGGGAATCGTAATAGGAAATCCTATAAATATGGATGGTTCGTTAGGTAGATCTGCTCAATCAGTTCAAGATGTATCTTCAAATATCAGTGAATTAGTAAAAATCCCTGTCTGTTTATGGGATGAAAGATTATCTACTGTAGGTGCTTTTAATCTATCTAGTCAATTAGATATTAATGTCTCTAAAAGAGAGAAAAATATAGATCAAAATGCAGCTGCTTTTATTTTACAGGGAGCAATTGATTATTTAAATAATTAAGACTTGCTTTATTAATTATTAATAGTTATAGAGTTGGTTTTAATGGCAGTTAAATTAAACAAAGCTATTAAAATTTCCCAAAAACATTTGTTAGGAATCCAAGATTTATCTATTAACGATGTATTACTTATTTTAGATGAAGCTCAGGCATTCATAAAATTAAATAGAAGTAAAAATAAAAAAATTGATATTCTAAGAGGAAAAACTCAAATTAACCTATTTTTTGAACCATCTACGAGAACACAAAGTTCATTTGAACTTGCAGGAAAGAGATTGGGTGCAGATGTCATGTCAATGAACATTGGAAACTCTGCAATTAAAAAAGGTGAAACACTTATAGATACTGCAATGACATTAAATGCAATGCATCCTGATTTAATTGTCATTAGACATCAAGACTCAGGTGCATGCAATCTGCTTTCTCAAAAAGTGAATTGTGCTGTACTGAATGCTGGTGATGGTAGAAGAGAACATCCTACTCAGGCTTTGCTAGATGCCTTAACAATAATCGATAGAAAGAAAAAAATAGAAGGTTTAAAAATAGCTATTTGTGGAGACATACTTCATTCTAGAGTAGCAAGATCAAATATTTATTTATTAAACATGTTGGGAGCTGAGGTAAATATAATTGCTCCAACAAATTTAATGCCAAAATCAATAGATAAATTTGGTGTCAACACTTTCACAGATATGAAAAAAGGTGTGAAAGATTGTGATATAGTGATGATGCTTAGATTACAAAATGAGAGAATGTCTAGTTCGTTTCTAGCTTCAAATAGAGAATACTATGAATATTATGGTTTAACTCCAGATAAATTGGAATATGCAAAAGATGATGCTCTAATTATGCATCCTGGTCCTATGAACAGAGGAATTGAGATCGACACTAAGTTAGCAGATGACATTAATAAAAGCGTTATCAAAGAACAAGTAGAATTAGGAGTGGCTGTAAGGATGGCTTGCTTAAAATTATTTTGTGAATAGATGAAAAAAAAATACTTTATAAATGCAAATATAATTGACCCTAAAAATTCAATTAATGAGAATGGAGGTTTAATTATAAATGAAGAAGGCAAAATTGAAGCGATTGGAAAAAAAGTAAATACAAATAATTTACCTTCAAGGGAAAAACCTATTGATTTAAAAGGTAAGTACATTCTTCCTGGCTTAGTTGACATGCGAGTTTTTGTTGGAGAGCCTGGTTATGAATATAAAGAGAATTTCAGAACTCTAAGTGAAGCTGCATTAGCAGGCGGTGTTACATCGGTGGTAACCATGCCAAATACTAATCCTGTAATAGATGATGTTTCAATTGTTGATTTTTTAAAAAGAAGAGGAAGAGACAAATCAAAAATTAATATTTTCCCATGTGCATCCTTAACTGAAAATCTTGAAGGAAAAATTATGACTGAATTTGGTTTATTACAAAGTAAGGGAATTATCGCATTTACAGATGGATTAAAAACCATTCAGAATACCAGATTGATGACAAGAATTATGAATTCTGCTTTTGATCTTGATAGTTTGATTATGCAACATGCAGAAGATTATGAGTTATCAAAAAATGGAATGATGAATTCAGGTATAATAGCTACTAAATTAGGGTTATCTGGAATACCCGCGGTAGCTGAAAAAATCATCATTGAAAGAGATCTTACACTGCTGGAGACAATAAAATGCAGATATCATATCTCACAATTATCATCCTCAAGATCAGTTCAAACAATTAGAGAAAGGAAAGATAAAGTTAAATTTACCTCAGGTGTATCAATTAACAATTTATCATTAAACGAAAATGATATTGGAGATTTTAGAACTTTTTTGAAATTATCACCTCCCCTGAGAACTGAAGAAGATAGATTATCTCTAGTTCAAGCAGTTAAAGATGAAATAGTTGATGTTATAGTTTCAGATCATAAACCAGAAGATGAAGAGTCAAAAAGACTTACATTCAGTCAAGCGGCGACGGGTGCATCAGGCATTGAAACTTTATTATCCCTTTGCTTAGAACTTTATCATAATGGGTCTGTAAAATTAGAAACCATTGTAAAAACATTAACATCAAATCCAGCTAAAATTTTGAAAATTAATAAAGGAAATTTATCAATCGGCAATGACGCAGATTTTTGTATAGTCGATATTGATAAACCGTGGATTGTAAAAAAAGAAAATTTAATATCTAAATCAAAAAATACTGCAATTGAAGGTAAAAAACTTCAAGGTAAAGTCACTAATACATTTGTAAATGGAGTAGAATTATTTAAGTTATAAGAAATGGATTATCTTATAATTGGAATTTTATCTTATCTTTTAGGATCAATACCTTTTGGGTATTTATTAACTAAATTTTTTTTAAAAAAAGATATTAGAGATGTTGGTTCAGGAAATATTGGAGCTACCAACGCTTTAAGATCTGGCAATAAGTTGATTGGATACCTAACTTTAGTCTTTGATATTGGAAAAGCTGTAATTCCAGTTTTATTTGTAAAAATAAATTATCCTGAATTAATTTTTCTTTCATCATTGTGTGCTTTTTTAGGTCATGTTTTTCCTTTATGGCTTAAGTTTAAAGGTGGAAAAGGTGTAGCAACTTATTTGGGCATCTTATTTGTAATAAATATATCTTATGGGATAATATTTATAACAATATGGTTATTTATTTATTTCTTATCAAAATATTCTTCATTATCATCTATTTTAGCTACTTTATCTATTCCAATATTTTTAGTAATTAGTAAGAATTTTTCTGAAGTATCTTTTTTTGTAATTATGTTCGTATTAATTTTTTTCACTCACAGAGAAAATATAAAACGCCTTAAAAACAAAGAAGAAAAAGAGACAAAAATTTATTAAATTGACTAAAAAAACCTTTTATGTAGTTTGTTAGATTATGAATCTGGTTATCGTAGAAAGTCCAGCAAAAGCTAAAACAATTAATAAATATTTAGGAGATAATTATACTGTTTTAGCTAGTTATGGTCATATAAGAGATCTTCCTTCAAAAAATGGATCTGTGGACCCTGAACAAAATTTTAGAATGGAATGGGAAGTTGATAGCTTTTCAAAAAAATACTTAAAAGAAATTACAGATGTTGCAAAAGAGTCATCAAAAATTATTCTTGCAACTGACCCTGACCGTGAAGGAGAAGCTATAGCTTGGCATGTAAAAGAATATTTAAATGATAAGAAATTATTAAAAGATAAAGAAATTGAAAGAGTTGTATTCAACGAAATTACAAAAAAAGCTGTAATTCATGGAATTGAGAATCCAAGACAAATAGAACCATTACTTGTTGATGCATACATGGCTAGAAGGGCTTTAGATTATCTAGTTGGGTTCAACATATCACCTATTCTATGGACAAAATTACCAGGGTCTAAATCTGCTGGACGTGTACAATCTGTTGCACTCAAACTTATAACTGAAAGAGAACACGAAATTGAGTCATTCAATCCTGAGGAATTTTGGACACTGAGTATTAAATTTAACGATAATAATAACAATTCAATAACATCTAGTATTTCTCAATTAGATGGAGAAAAAATTGAAAAATTTTCTTTTAGAAATAAAGATGAAATTAACAAAGCCATAGAAAATATCAAAAATAAAAAATTTTCAATAACTGATATTTCAAGCAAGGTAGTAAGTAGAAATCCTTCTGGACCTTTTACAACATCAACATTACAACAGACTGCCTCTAGTAGACTTGGTTTTGGGGCTTCAAGAACAATGCAAATTGCTCAAAAATTATATCAAGGAATTGAAATTGAAGGTGAGACAGTAGGTTTAATCACTTATATGAGAACAGATGGAACAAATTTATCTGTAGATGCAGTTAAATCATTTAGAGATTATATAGAAAGTGATTTAGGTAAAGAATATTTGCCAGAAAATCCATTAAACTACTCAGGTAAAAAAGCAAAAAATGCTCAAGAAGCACATGAGGCTATAAGACCGACTGAAATTAATAGAACACCTTCTTCAATTAAAAAATATTTAAGTACTGACCAAATAAAATTGTATGATTTAATTTGGAGCAGAGCTTTATCATCTCAAATGGAATCGGCTAAATTTGATAGAAATACAATAACAATAAATTCTGATGACAGTAAAACTATTTGTAAATCTAGTGGATCAGTACTCAAATTTGATGGCTTTTTAAAAATATATTCATCTCAGTCAAAAGATGATGACGAAGATATTTTACCTCAAATGTCAAAGGGACCAATTAATATTGAAGCATTAATCGATGAACAACATTATACACAGCCACCACCTAGATATTCAGAAGCTAGTTTAGTTAAAAAATTAGAGGAGTTAGGCATAGGTAGACCATCAACTTATGCTAGTATAATTTCGACTATTGCAAATAGAGGATATGCGGAAATAACTAATAAAAGATTTTTTCCGACAGATAGAGGGAAATTGATCTCAGCTTTTTTAGAAAAATTGTTTTCAAAATATGTTGATTATAATTTTACTGCAGGATTAGAGGATCAATTAGATGAAATAACTTCAGGTAAAGAAAGTTGGATTAAAGTTTTGGAAATGTTTTGGAAAGATTTTAATAATAATGTGTCTGAAGTTAAAGAAAAAAGAACTAGAGAAGTCTTAGACCTTCTCAATGATAGTTTGGGTGAATTAATTTTTGAAAAAAATAATGATGGAAAAATAGATAGAAATTGTAAATTATGCAACGAAGGAACTCTTAGTTTAAAAAATAGCTTTAGAGGTGGTGCTTTTATTGGTTGTTCAAATTATCCTGATTGTAAGTATACGAGACCATTATCAAAAGCAAAAGCAGCTGCACAAGCACAACTCGCAGAGCCTAAGTTTATTGGAAAACATGATAATGGAAACGATATTTATCTTAAAAATGGAAGATTTGGTCCCTACTTGCAGTATGAAATCAATCCTGAAGATATAGAAGAAAAAACTTCAAAAAAAAGAAAGACAAAAAAAAAGAAAGATGAAAACGAAAATTTAAAAAATGTTTCAATACCTAAGGGTATTGATTTAAAAGATGTAGATTTAGATAAAGCAAAGTTTTTATGTTCATTACCAAAAAATTTAGGAGTAAATCCAGATAATCAAAAGGATATTTTGTTAAATACTGGTCGTTATGGTCCTTATTTAAAATGCGATAATAAATCTGCAAGAATTGAAAATATTGACGAGATTTTTTCAATTGGATTAAATAGAGCAATAACATTAATTGCTGAAGCTAAACCTGGAAGAATGTCTTCATCTATAATTAAAGATTTAGGAGAACATCCAGAAGATAAAAAACCTGTAAGAATAATGAAAGGTCAATATGGACCTTACATAAAATATAAATCATTAAATGCAACTATTCCTGAGGAAAAAGATCCTGCTGAACTAACAATGGAAGAGGCATTAATATTAATTGAGAAAAGAAAAGAATACGATAAAAATAAGAAATCAAAAAAAAGGAAATCAAAATGAGTTATGAAGAAAACATAAAGAAATTAGATTTAAAATTACCTAATGCAGCAGATCCAGTTGGTTCTTACATAGCTGCAAAAATAGTTAACAAATTACTTTACATATCGGGACAAATTTCAATATCAGAAAATGGTGAGTTAATTAAAGGCAAATTAGGATCTGATTTAAAAGTAGATGATGGTTATAAGGCTGCTGAAAGATGTGCTTTAAGTATAATTGCACAAGCCAAAAAAGCATGCAATGATGACTTATCTAAAATCAAATCTTGTGTAAAGCTTACGGGATTTGTTAATTCAACGGATGATTTTACTGATCAACCTAAGGTTATCAACGGTGCTTCTGATTTAATTGCTAAAGTTTTTGGTGAAGCAGGTATGCATACAAGAGCAGCAGTCAGCACAAATAGCTTACCTTTAGGTGTCGCTGTTGAGGTTGATGCAATATTTGAGATAAATTAACGTCCAATACCAAAATATTTTACACCTTGTTTCTTCATCTTATCAGGTGAATAGATATTTCTCATGTCATAGACTGTTAATTTCTTTCTATTTGATAATGATTTAAAATTAATTGATTTGAAATCATTCCATTCAGTATGGATAATTGTTAGGTCTGATTTTTTAATTGCTGACTTAAAGTCTTTTTCAAATTTAACATTATTAACTTTTTTAAACTCTCTTTTTTCTCCAGTTGGATCATAATAAGTTATTATGGCGCCTTTTTTTGATAAAGCTGGTATCATAGAAAGACTAGAAGAATCTCTCATATCATCTGTATTAGCTTTAAAAGTGACACCTAAAAATAAAATTTTCTTATTTTTAATTTTTTTATTTAAAATTTTGTTTACACGATTAAGTAATAAAATTGATCTTTTTTCATTCGATTTGATAACAGATTTAATTACAGATAAATTTGTTTTAAATTTATCAGCAGTAGATGTTATTGCCTTAGTATCTTTAGGAAAACAAGAACCTCCGTATGCTGGACCAGCTCTTAAAAATCGCCCACCAATTCTCTTATCTAAACCTATTCCTATTGATATATCTTCAACATTTATACCAGTTTGCTCACAAAGATTTGCAATTTCATTTATAAAAGTTATTTTTGTAGCCAAAAAAGCATTAGCTGCATACTTAATTAGTTCAGCAGCTCTACGAGATGTGTGAACATAACTTGCACCTTTTGAGATTAGAGGTGCATAAAGATTTTTCATAATTTGATTAGATTTTTTGTCATCAGTCCCAATCACAACTCTATCAGGGTATGTAAAATCTCTAATAGCCTCTCCTTCTCTCAAAAATTCTGGATTTGAAACAACTGAAAATTTATTTTTTGAAATTTTTTTAGATATAATTTTTTCTATTTCATCCCCTGTTGTAACTGGAACAGTTGATTTAGTGATAATTATTTTAAATTTATTTATTGAGGAAGCAATTTCTTTAGCAGCATTATATATTTGAGTTAAGTCTGCACTACTGCCACCTTTTTTTGTTGGTGTACCGACGCAAATAAATATTATGTCAGATTTTTTTATAGATTCTTTTAAATTAGTTGAAAATGAAAGTCTTTTATTTTTATAATTTTTAATTACAAGTTCCTCCAATCCTGGTTCATAAATTGGAATTATTCCTTTTTTTAAATTTTCTATTTTCTTTAGGTCTTTGTCTACGCAGATAACATCATTTCCTAAATCAGAAAAACATACACCACTTACTAAGCCAACATAACCAGTTCCTATCATGCAAAGTTTCATAGTTTTGATATTTCTAAAGTTGAATTGATATAACCATGTAAAGTACCACAATCAAGATACTTTCCTTTAAAATTGTGAGCAACAAATAGATTATTTTTTTTTATTAAGTTTTGAATTGCATCAGTGATATGAATTTCTCCTCCCTTGCCAGGTTTTAAATCTTTAATCTCACTAAAAATTTTTTTTGGGAGAATGTATCTGCCTATTACTGCTTTATTGGAAGGTGCATCTTTAATTTTAGGTTTTTCAATCACATCTTCAATTTTATAATTATTTTTAGAAAGTTTTTTTGATAGTTTATAAATACCCCATCTTGATACAGTCTTTTTATTTACAGTCATACTAGCCATGACTGAAGATTTATGTTTTTTGTGAACATTTATCATTTCTTTTGAACAATTATTTTTAATAATTAGATCATCAGGTAGTAGCATCAAAAAATGATTTGATTTGATATGTTTTTTTGTTTTCATAACAGCATCACCTGTTCCAAGAGGTTTGTTTTGATAAACAAACTTTATCATTTTCTTATATTTTAAAATTTTCTTATATTCTTTCAATATCCTTATATCTTTCTTTTTTTTCAAAATTTTTTTATAAAAGGTATCATTGTAGAAATAATCCTTAATCATCTTTTTTTTATCTGAGATAATAAAAATTATCTCTTTTATACCTGCCTCAAAACATTCATCTAATATATATTCAAGTCCAGGCTTTCCATTAATTGGTAAAAGTTCTTTAGCAAAAACACTTGTTAATGGAAGGAGTCTGGTTCCTAATCCTGCTAGTGGAATAATTGCTTGTTTAATCATTTAAATGTTTTACTTATAAAATATTTTATTAAAAATGAAAGTTATATTAAATAATACTCAATTAAAAAAAATCATTAAACTAAATCAAAATATTGGTTTTGTTCCTACAATGGGGAGTCTTCATAAAGGTCATATATCGCTTATTAAAGAAAGTAAAAAAAAATCAAAAAAAACCTTGGTGAGTATTTTTGTAAATCCTAAACAATTTAATGATAAAAAAGACTTCATAAATTACCCTAGAAATATTAATAAAGATAAATCTATATTAAAAAATCTTAAAGTAGATTTTCTGTATTTACCTTCTGCAAAAGAAATTTTTCCAAAATCAAGTAAATTAATAAAAAAGATTAGTAAAAAAAATCAAATTTTATGTGCAAAATTTCGTAAAGGTCATTTTGAAGGAGTTTTAAATGTTATGGATAGATTAACATATCTAATTAATCCAAGAAATATTTTTATGGGAGAAAAGGATTATCAACAATTTTATATTGTAAAAAAATATTTAGAAAAGAGATACAAAACAAATGTTATCTTGTGTAAAACGATTAGAGACAAAAATGGGTTGGCTTTATCAAGTAGAAATAAATTACTTAAAAAATCTGAAATTTTTAAAGCACAAAAAATTGCTAAAAATTTAAGAAAAATTAAATCAAATATAAAAAAAAATTCAAATATTAAAACAGAATTAGAAAATAAAAAAAAAGAATTAGAAGAAAAATTTAGTATTCAAATTCAATATTTAGAATTAAGAAATAAAATCAATTTAGATTTATCTATAAAAAAACAAAATTCTAAATTATTTGTTGCATACTATTTAAATCGTGTAAGACTTATTGATAATTTTTAATTTTATAAGAAATAAGCACCTACACCTAAAAATGAAACAAAACCAATTACATCAGTTATTGTAGTAACAAAAACACTAGATGCTATTGCAGGATCTATATTCATACGTTTTAAAGTGACTGGTATTAATATTCCAAATAATCCAGCTATAATCATGGTCAACACCATAGATATAGAAATTATAAGAGATAGTTGATTGTCCTGAAACCACAATTGAACAATTAATGAACTTATTATTGCAAAAATTATCCCATTCAACACTCCAATATTAAATTCTTTTAGAATATTTTGAGTAAAATTGTTTTTTGTAAGATCATTTGTTGCTAATGATCTGACAGTTACAGCTAGTGTTTGCATCCCAGCATTACCACCCATAGAAGCGACAATAGGCATTAGAAAAGCTAAAACTACCATTTGTTCAATAGTTGCTCCAAACAGACTGATGCACCAAGTAGCTAAAAAAGCAGTAAATAAATTTAACAACAGCCAATTAAATCTTCGTTTAGTTTTAGTTATTACTCCATCTGTTATTTCTTCATCACCAACACCAGCTAATCTTAACGCGTCCTCTTCAGCCTCTTCTTTTAATACTGTAAGAACATCATCTGAAGTTATCATTCCAACAAGTTTATCTGTTTTATCAACCACGCATGCAGAATTTAAACTATAATTTTCAAATAAATTACCTACCTCTTCTCTATCCATATCAACTGGAACTAAAAAAGGAGAATCAATCATTATAGATGACATTTTTGTATCTCTCGGTGTTCTTAATACTTTTGAAGATGGAACTGTTCCAATTGGTTTAAAATTTTCGTCAACAATAAATATTTCTAAAAACTCTTCAGGTAAATCTTTATTTTCTCTTAGATAGTCAATAGTTTGTCCTACAGACCAATTACTTGGTATTGCAGTAAATTCTCTTTGCATTATTCTTGCAGCACTATCTTCTGGATAGCTTAAGCCTTCTAACAACGCAAAACGATCTTTAGGAGGTAAAGCAGATAAAATTGTGTTTTTATCTTTTTCATCAACATTCTCTAAAACCATGATTGCATCATCAGAATCAAGATTTTTTAAAATACTTACAATTGAGTCTGAAGATAAATATTTAATTATTTCTGATTGAACAGACTCATTTAATTCAATAAATACATCAGGATCAATCTTGAAATTATTTAGTTTAATTAAGCTTTCTCTATCATTAAGACTTAAATGTTCAATTATATCTGCAGCATCTGCAGGGTGCATCTCTTTGAATGAATTTGTAATAAATAAAGCATCATTATTAACAATTTTGTCGGTAACAACTTTTATGTATTCTTTGTTAAACTCAAAATTGACTTTTTTATCTTTTATTTTCTTATTCAAAGTCATAATTAAACCTTTTATATTGCATCGATCTTTTAATATAAATTAAGAAGATTACAATTTTTAAATGAAAATAGAGATTAAAAAGTCAATAAAACCAATAGATTATAATTTTGCTTTATCAGAATTAGAGAAAAGATTAAGCAATGTTATTAATAGCAAATCAAATGAATTGATTTGGATATTAGAGCATAATGAAATTTATACTGCTGGAACTAGCTCTAAAAATGAAGAAATACTAAACAAAGACATAAAAGTTATTAATACAAATCGAGGTGGAAAAATTACATATCATGGCCCAGGTCAATTAATGTTTTATTTTGTAATAGATTTAAATAGAAGAAAAAAAGATATTAGAAAATTTATTTCTATAATTGAAAATACAATTATAGAAACTTTAAGTGAATATGAAATCAATGTTTTTGCTGATAAAGAGAATGTTGGTATTTGGTTTAATCAAAATAATGAAATAAATAAAGTAGCTGCAATCGGAGTGAGAGTTAGTAAATGGATTGCATATCATGGTTTTTCACTGAATATTAATTGCGATTTAAAAAATTATAATAATATTATCCCATGTGGAATTTCTGATCGAGGTGTTACAAATTTAGTTAGAATTAAAGATATTAATTATAAAGGTATTGAAGAAAAATTAATAAAGAATTTTATTACTAATTTAGAAATTTTAAGCGCTTAACTTTTAGTAATTCATTAAAGTAATTTGGTAAAGAAGCTCTATAAGTATATTTTTTATCATTAATCATAAATTTTATTTGATAAGAATGTAACATTAAATTTTTATTTTTAGATTGTTTAAAAAATTTATTTGAATACTTGCTGTCCCCATAAATTGAATTACCAATTGCATAAAGTTGTTTTCTAAGCTGATGCTTTCTTCCAGTTATAGGTTTAAGCTCAATAAGAGAACAAATTGAATTTTTATCAAGAACTTTATAAGTTGTTTTAGCTTCTTCTATAATTTTTTTTCCATTGTCGTATCTAATTAGCATATCATTAAATTGGCCAGAGTTTTTTTCTATTTCACCATGACATATAGCTAAATAAGTTTTGTGAACTTTACGCATTCTAAATAATGATGTTAAGAGTTGTGCTGTTTCTCTATTTTTAGCAATTATAAATACTCCTGAAGTTTCTTTATCTAATCTATGAACTGAAAATGGTTTTGTGTCTTGAAAAATTTCACTTTTAGAAAATATATCTATTAAATTTTTTTTAGATTTTGTTCCACCTTGTACAGAAATACCTGCACTTTTATTCATCACTACAAAGTTTTCGTTATTATCTATAATTAAATTTTCATTTTCTTTAATTATCTTATTTGATGGTTTAAATTTAATTTTTTTTTCTAAAAGATTTTCTTTAAATTCAAAATTGTGCAAATCGATCTTGTCACCTAGGTTTAATTTAAAATTACTTTTAACTTTTTTATTATTGACTTTAACTTTTCCATTTCTTAAAGATTTCTCAATTAATGATTGGGGAAACTTGCCAATATTAAATCTCAAATATTTATCAATACGCATGCTAGCATACGTTTTATCAACGATAAAAGATTTGATCATTAAGTGTATTTTATAACAAAATTAGCTTGTAGCTAATTTCTTTTCTTCTGTTTTTTCAGCTTCTTTTGAAGGTTCTTTTTTCTTTTTATCTACTCTTTTCGCTTCAACGTCTCTGTCAACAAATTCAATTATTGCCATAGGGGCGTTATCACCATATCTGAAACCTGCTTTAATTATTCTAGTGTAACCACCACTTCTTTTTTCATATCTTTTTGATAAAGTTTTTTTTACTTTATTTGCAGATTTAATATCTTGTAACTGTGAGACTAACATCTTAGTGTTATGTAAAGTATCTTTCTTTCCTAATGTAATTATTTTATCAGCTTGAGGCTTAAGAAATTTTGCTTTTGGTAAAGTAGTTTTAATCTGTTCATATTTTATTAGAGAATTAAGCATGTTTTTTAACAAAGCTTTTCTATGTTCAGATGTTCTATTTAATTTTTTATTAGCTAAGCCGTGTCTCATTCTTAAATTGCTTCCTCAAGTTTTTTTGACATTTCAGCTATATTATCTGGTGGCCAATTTGGAATTTCCATACCTAAATATAAAGACATACCAGTTAAGACTTCTTTAATTTCATTTAAAGATTTTCTACCAAAATTTGGTGTTCTAAGCATCTCACCTTCAGATTTTTGAACCAAATCCCCAATGTAAATAATGTTATCATTTTTTAAACAATTCATTGATCTTACTGAAAGTTCTAATTCATCTACTTTCCTTAATAAATTTTTATTAAATTCAGGTTCTGTAGAAACTTCTTTTACTGGTGCCTCAACAGGTTCGTCAAAATTAATAAACATTTTAAGTTGATCTTGGAAAATTCTTGCTGAATAAGCTACTGCATCTTCTGCTGATATGGATCCGTTAGTTTCAACTTGCATAGTAAGTTTATCATAATCAAGTGCTTTTCCTTCTCTTGCAGTGCTTACAGAGTATGAAACTTTCTTTACTGGACTATATAATGAATCAATTGCAATTAATCCTAATGGTGGTTCTTCTGGTTTATTTAATTCTGCAGGTACATAACCTTTTCCTGTATTTACATTCATTTCCATATGAAAATTAGTATTTTCATCTAAATTACATATGACTAAGTCAGGATTTAAAATTTCAACATCTGTAACTGGAGCAATATCAGATGCTTTGATTTCTCCTGGACCCTTAGCATCTAAAATTAACTTTTTTGTTCCTTCAGAAGCACTTTTAAGTGCTAATGATTTAACATTTAAAACAATATCAGTTACATCTTCTCTAACCCCTTTAATAGATGTAAATTCATGTAACACACCATCAATCTGGATTGATGTTACAGCAGTACCTCTTATTGAAGATAAAAGTATTCTTCTTAAAGAGTTACCTAAAGTTAATCCATAACCTTTTTCAAGTGGTTCTGCGACTATTGTTGCTTGTGTTAAATCTTCACTCATTTTAACGTCAAGCTTTGTAGGCTTAATTAATGATTTCCAATTTTTAACGTTTACATTTTCAGTTTCCATTAAACTCTCCTTTTCTTAGGTGGTCTTGTTCCGTTATGTGGCATTGGCGTTGTATCCTTAATAGATAAAATTTTAAAACCTCTTGCCTGTAATGCTCTAAGAGCTGTTTCTCTACCTGAACCTGGTCCTTTAACTTCTACAGACAAAGTTTTCATTCCATATTCAAGAGCTTTAGAAGCTGCTGTATCTGCTGCTATTTGAGCTGCATACGGTGTTGATTTTCTTGAGCCTTTAAATCCTTTAGAACCTGCAGATGACCAAGAAATAACATTTCCATTCGTATCAGCAATCGAAACTATTGTGTTATTAAATGTAGATTGAACATACGCAATTCCATTAAGTATGTTTTTTTTTGATTTTTTCTTTTTTGAATACGAACTTTTGTTAGACTTTTTTGAAGATTTTTCTACCTTCTGATCTTTGTTATCAGTTTTTTCTGTTTTAGCCATTTTTATTTTTTAGTTGGTGTTAATTTTTTTCCAGCAATAGCTATAGCTTTACCTTTTCTTGTTCTTGCATTACATCTAGTTCTTTGACCCCTAACAGGTAATTTTTTTCTATGCCTTGAGCCTCTGTAACAAGCTAGATCAATTAAACGTTTAATGCTTAAAGAATAATCTCTTCTTAAATCACCTTCGACTTTGAAATTTTGATCTATATATTCTCTTATTTTTAAAATCTCTTCGTCAGTTAATTCGTTAACTCTTTTTTCTCTTGGAATTTCCAGAGAAGAACAAATCTGACTTGAGAACTTGTCTCCTATTCCGTAAATATATGTTAGTCCAATGTGGACAAGCTTATTTTGTGGAATGTTAATACCTGCAATACGTGCCATAAATCTGTGATAAATTGTAGCCTTTATATAAGAAGATCTTCTAAAGTCAACTTCTTATCCCTTTATAATTTGCTCAATTTTATTAGTAATTTCCTCTATTTTTAGGGCTCCATCAACCTCATGTATGGTTGTTTTTTTGGACAGAAAATCTAATACTGGTTTAGTAGTTTCAATATATTTGTCATACCTATTCAAGATAGTTTCTAAGTTATCATCTTTTCTTTTTACCAAATATTTTCCACTACAACTTAGTTTTTTTATTCTTTCTTGATCAAAATATTCATTTAATGTGATATTACATTTTTCACAAGTAACTCTACCCATTATTCTTTTTTGAATTATATCTCTAGAAACATTTAGAGAGATTACAAAATCTATCTTTCGACCAAAATTATTTAAAATTTGTTCTAAATTTGATGCTTGAGATATCGATCTTGGGTATCCATCAAAAATTATTGGATCATGAGAATTTAATTTAGAAAGCGTTTGTTTTAATAAATCGTTCACAATTTCATCAGAAACAAACTCTCCTTTTGATATTAATTTCTCAATTTCAACTCCAATATTAGACTTTTTATTTGCTTCGTTTCTTAAAAGATCACCAGTCGAAATTTGATAATAATTATGATTTTTAACTAACTTTTGTGCTTGAGTGCCTTTACCTGCTCCAGGAGGACCAAATAAAATGATATTCACTTAACTAATCCTTATCTATTTCCAAATTTTGTTTTTTTGATTAATTGCTCATATTGTGAACTCATTAATCTAGTTTGAATTTGAGTTACAGTATCAATGGCTACAACGACAACAATTAAAACTGATGTGCCTCCAAGATAAAAAGGGATTGGATAGTTTGCAATTAAAAATTCAGGCATTAGACAAACTAGAGTTAAATAAAGTGCCCCAATTGTTGTCAACTTAGTTAAAATATTTTCAATGTAAATTGCAGTGCTTTCACCTGGTCTAATTCCTGGAACAAAGCCACCATATTTTCTTAAATTCTCAGCAGTTTCAACTGGATTGAATGTTATTGATGTGTAAAAAAAAGTAAAAAAAATAATTCCAGATGCATAAAGTAGCATGTACAAAGGTTGGCCTTGAGTAAAGAAAGAACTTATATTTAAAAAGGTTTCATTTTCTGAAAAATTAAAATTTGAAAACGTTACTGGTAATAATAACAGTGCGGAAGCGAAAATTGCAGGTATCACTCCTGCTTGATTAATCTTTAACGGTAAATGTGATGACTCGCCACCATATAATTTATTACCCATTTGTCGTTTTGGGTAATTAATTAAGATTTTTCTTAAAGCTCTCTCCATAAACACAATAAAAAGAATTGTTAATATTAATAAAATAAATATTGCCAAAATCATAAAAGTAGAGACAGCACCAGTTCGACCTAATTCAAAAGTTGTTACTAATGCCCTAGGTATTTCAGCAACAATACCAGCAAAAATAATCAAAGAAATACCGTTCCCAATACCTCTCTGAGTTATCTGCTCACCTAACCACATTAAGAAAATTGTTCCAGCAACAATTGTTGTGACTGTTGAAATTTTAAAGAATACACCAGGGTTTATTACTAAATTTGCTGAAGACTCCAATCCAACAGCTAAACCATATCCTTGAACTGTGGCTAACAATACAGTTCCGTATCTTGTTATTTGAGTAATTTTAGCTCTACCCATTTCTCCTTGGGCTTTTAAATTTTTAAAGTAATCTGAAACTCCTGTCAAAAGTTGAACTATAATCGATGATGAAATATATGGCATTATACCTAAAGCAAATATTGCCATTCTACTTACAGCGCCACCTGCAAAAACATTAAACATTCCAAGCAAACCTTTTTGATTACCATCCATCATAATTTTAAGTTGCTCTGGATCTATCCCAGGTAAAGGAACAAATGTTCCAAATCTATAAACAGTCAAAATGAATATGGTGAATATAATTCTATTCTTAAGATCTGTTGTTGAAGAAGTTGAGCTCATTGATCCCTAACTATTTTTTTAATTGGATAGAACCGCCAATTTTTTCTAATTTAGATAGAGCTGATTTTGACGCAAGGTCTGCTTCGATATTTATTTTGTCTTTAATATCGCCTGTACCCAAAATTTTTAGTTTTTTTGAATTTTTGTTTATTAATTTTAATTTTTTTAATATATCGGCATTTAAAACATCTGACGTTTTAATACTCTTTTTATCAATATAGGACTGAATTTTTTCCAAATTTAAAATTGCAACATGTTCTTTTGAAATTGGATTAAATCCTCTCTTAGGTAATCTTCTGTATAATGGCATCTGACCACCCTCAAAACTTTTTATAGCTACTCCTGATCTTGATTTTTGACCTTTAACGCCTCTTCCTGAAGTTTTGCCCTTACCAGAGCCAATTCCTCTTCCAACTCTAATTTTACCTTTATTGATTTTTACCTTTGTATTTAATGTAGTCATTATCCTCTTTTTTCAATTATTTCTGAAATTTTTTTATTTCTGATTGCTGAAATTTGTTTAGGTGAATTTTGTTTCATTAGAGCTTTCATTGTTGCTCTTATTACATTGTGTGCATTTGAAGTTCCCATCGATTTCGCGACTATATCTTTAACTCCTAAAACTTCACATACAGCTCTAACTGGTCCACCAGCAATAATTCCAGTTCCTTTAGATGCAGCTCTTAATACTATTCTACCAGAGCCATCTTTAGCTTTAACATCATGATGAATTGTTCTACCTTCTCTTAGTGGAATTTGGATTAATTTTCTTCTTGCCATTTCATTCGCTTTTTTTATAGCGTCAGGTACTTGTTTAGCTTTAGCGTGGGCAATTCCTATTCTACCGGCTTGATTACCAACTACAACTAATGCTGAAAATCCAAACCTTCTACCACCTTTAACAACTTTAGTGATTCTGTTGATATGGACTAGTTTTTCTAAAATATCGTCAGTTTTTTTATCTTTATTATTTTCCATTATTAAAATTCCATTCCATTTTTACGTAATGTTTCAGCAAAAATTTTTACTCTTCCATGATATTTGTAAACTCCTCTATCAAAAAAGATCTTTGTTATTTTCTTTTCTTGAGCTTTTTTTGCTAATCTTTCTGCAACAACTTCTGATAATTTAGATTTATTCATTTTTTCACCAGCTTTAATATCTTTTTCAACTGAAGAGGCAGATAACAAAGTTATATTTTTGGAATCATCAATAATCTGTGCCGAAATATTTCTTGCAGATCTTGATATACTTAATCTAAATCTATCTTTTGAAGCAACTTTTTTAACCTTGTTGCTTACTCTGAATTTTTTTCTAATACTTGTGTTTATTTTCATTACTTTTTCTTTCCTTCTTTTTTCAACACATACTGCCCTTTTTCTCTTATTCCTTTGCCTTTATAAGGTTCAATTTTTCTTAGTGTCTTTATTTTAGATGCAACTAGTCCAACTTGTTGTTTATCAGAGCCAGTTATTTTTAATGTAGTTTGTTTTTCAACAGCTATCTTTATTCCCTCAGGAATATCAAAGTTTATATCGTGACTATAACCTAATTGAAGGTTTAATTGGTTGCCTTTTAATGCTGCCCTATAACCTACACCAACAAGCTCAAGAGTTTTTTCATAACCTGTACTTGATCCTATTACTGCATTATTGATCAAACTTCTATTCATTCCCCAAAGTCTTTTTGTATTCTGATCAATTTTTTTTGGTTTTATTGAAATTTCTTTCCCATCTTTAATGTCCAAATTAAAAATATCTAAATCAATATCAATTGATTTTTTTCCTAGAGGGCCTTCAATATTTAAATTATTGCCCGCCAAAGCTACTTTGACTTTTTCTGGTACTGCTATATTAATTTTTCCTATTTTAGACATTAAAATACCTTACAAATTATTTCTCCACCGACACGTTGTTTTCTTGCATCTAAATCTGTCATCACCCCTTTGGGCGTTGAAACTATAGCTATACCTAAGCCATTATTGATTTTTGGTAAGCCTTCAGCGCTAGAAAAAATTCTTCTTCCTGGTTTTGATACTCTTTCAAAAGTACTAATTACTGGGTTTCCAGAGTGATATTTAAGCTCTAACGATAAAACAGCTTTATTATTATCGTTGTTAACTTTAAAATCTTTGATGAAACCCTCATTTTTTAAAATATCTGCTATTTTACTTTTAAAGTTTGAAGAAGGTAATTCTACCTTTTTATGATTTCTTGCTTGAGCATTTTTTACTCTGGCTATCATATCTCCAATTGGGTCACTTAAACTCATAATTTCCTTTCTACCAACTTGATTTCACTAATCCAGGAATTTTGCCTTGTAATCCTAACTGTCTTAAAGCAATCCTAGAAATCTTTAATTTTCTATAAACACCATGAGGTCTGCCAGTTATTTGACATCTATTCATAACTCTAATCTTTGCAGAATTTCTTGGTAATTTTGATAATTTTTGTTGTGCCTTGAATCTTTCTTCAAAAGGCAATTTTTTATCCATTATTATTTTTTTTAGTTTTTCTCTTTTTTTATAAAACTTATCGGAAAGTTTAATTCTCTTATTGTTTTTATTAATTGAGCTCAATTTAGCCATATTAATTGTCTCCTTTTTTAATAAATGGAAAGTTAAGTTTTTCTAGTAATGCATAACTATGTTCTGGGCTCTTTGAAGAAATAGCTATTGTAATATCCAATCCTCTTACTTTATCTGCACGATCAAAGCTTACCTCAGGGAAAATTATGTGTTCTTTAATTCCAAAAGTGTAATTACCAAACTTATCAAAACCTTTTGGAGATAACCCTCTGAAATCTTTAATTCTTGGTAAAGCAATATTTACTAATCTGTCTAAAAATTCATACATTTTGTTCTTTCTTAGAGTGACTTTCAAACCCGCATTAGAACCTTTTCTTGTTTTAAAATTTGCTACAGATTTTTTAAATTTTGTTATTACAGGTTTTTGTCCTGTTATTTTACCCATATCTTCTTCACATGATTTTAAAATTTTGCTATCATTTCCATCTAAACCAAGACCCATATTTAAGACAATCTTCTCAATTTTTGGACCCATATAAATGTTTTTTAAACCAAATTGATCTTTAAGTGCAGGTTGAATCTCTTTTAAATATATTTCTTTTAATCTTGGTGACATAATTATTTTTTAGCCTCTTTTTTTGATGTTTTAGCTTTTTCATCAATTAATTTTAAATTTGAAATATGAATAAAGCTTTCTTTAGATACAATTCCACCTTTTTTTTCTTTTGTAGTTTTAACGTGTTTTTTAACCATATTAATATCTTTAACTTTTGCTCTATTCATTGATCTATCAATCTCAATAACTTCACCTTCTTTTTTTTTGTCTTTTCCAGCTAATACCAAAACTTTTAAACCTTTTTTTATCATCTTTATAAAACCTCTGGTGCCAAAGAAATAATTTTCATTTGCCCTCTTGTTCTTAACTCCCTCGTTACTGGACCAAATATTCTTGTCCCTACTGGTTCTCCTTTATCATCAACCAGTACCGCAGCATTATTATCAAATCTAACTTTAGATCCATCATCTCTATGAATACCCTTTTTTACTCTTACAACCACAGCTTTATGAACAGAGCCTTTTTTAACTTTACCTTTAGGAATTGCTTCTTTTACAGCAATTACAATTGTATCACCTATGCTAGCATATCTTCTTTTTGAACCACCCAAAACTTTAATACACTCTATTCTTTTTGCACCTGTGTTATCAGCAACTTGTAATTCTGTTTGCACTTGTATCATTACTTAGTATTCTCCATTACTTGAAATTTTTTATTTTTTGAAAATGGTTTACTTTCAATTATTGAAACTTTATCTCCATTTTTAAACTTATTATTTTCGTCATGAGCGTTGTATTTTTTTCTTACTTTAACAACCTTTTTAAGAACTGGATGTGAGTATTTTCTCTCTACCATTACAGTTACAGTTTTGTTAGGTTTATCGCTGACAACTATTCCAGTTAATATTTTTTTAGGCATTTGTTTTTCCTTTTAAAAATGTTTTTAATCTTGCTATAGTTTTTTTTGTTTCTCCAATTTTTGCTGGATTTGTTACTTGTGAATTCATTTTTTGAAATCTAAAATTGAAAAGATCTTTTTTAAATTTGTCAATATTCTTAACAATTTCATCTTTAGACATTTTTTTTATTTCAGTTCTTTTCATTTATGCAAACCTTTTAATTGTTTTAGTTTTTATAGGTAATTTTGCTGAGGCCTTATACAAAGCCTCTTTAGCAATTTGTTCAGATACACCATCTACCTCAAATAAAATTCTACCTGGTTTTACACGACATGCATAATATTCTGGTGAACCTTTACCTTTACCCATTCTAACTTCTATCGGTTTCTTTGAAACAGGTATATTAGGGAAAACTCTAGTCCAAACTCTTCCTTGTCTTTTCATATGTCTTGTAAGTGCTACTCTGGCAGCTTCAATTTGCTTACCTGTAATTCTTTCTGGCGACAAAGCTTTAAGGGCAAAAGCACCATAATTAATAAAATTAGCTCTAGAGGCATTTCCATGGATTCTACCTTTGTGCGCTTTTCTCCATTTAGTTCTTACTGGTTGTAACATTATTTGTTTGCCTCTTTTGGTGTTTCCTTGTTTGTTTCTTGACTAAATTCCTTCGCAAAAACTTCACCTTTGTATATCCATACTTTTATACCGATTATTCCATAAGTAGTTAAAGCTTCTGCTTCAGCATAATCAATATCTGCTCTTAAAGTGTGTGAAGGAATACTTCCATCTCTCAACCATTCAGTTCTTGCAATTTCATTTCCTCCTAATCTTCCACTTATTGAAACTTTAATACCTTTAGCTCCTAGTCTTAGACATGATTGCATAGCTCTCTTCATTGCTCTTCTGTAAGATATTCTTTTCACAAGCTGTTGAGCAATATTTTCTGCTACAAGATATGCGTTAGTTTCAGGTTTTTTTACTTCTTTTATGTTTAATGCTACTTCGTTTGAAGTTATTTTTGCTAAATTATTTTTAATCTTATCTATGTCACTACCTTTTTTACCAATCACAAATCCCGGTCTTGAAGTGTAAATAGTTACATAACATTTATTAGATGTTCTTTCTATCATTACCTTTGAAACACCTGAATTAATAACATTCTTTTTAATGTATTCTCTGATCTTAAAATCTTCGATAAGATAATTTCCAAAGTCTTTTTTCTTAGCATACCAAACAGAGTCCCAACCTCTGTTCACCCCAAGTCTAAAACCTACAGGATTAACCTTTTGACCCATGACTCTCCATTTGTTTAGCTTCAGTTAATATTATTGTGACACTAGAATAAGGTTTTAAAATTGGCGCAGCTCTTCCTTTTGCTCTAGGTCTAAATCTTTTCATTGTAATTTTTTTTCCACAATAAGCTTCTTTGACAATTAGATTGTCAATATCATATTGAAAATTATTTTCAGCATTAGCAATTGCTGAACTAATAGTTTTTCTAATATCTCTAGTAATTCTTTTTTCAGAAAACTCTAAATCTCTGATAGCAACATCAACTTTTTTTCCAACAATCCCTTTAAGTATTGGATTTAGCTTTCTTACACTTGATCTAATGTTGTTGTTAATTGATTTAACAAGTTTATCAGTTTTATTTTGTATTTTCTTTTTTTTGCTCATCTTTAATTTTTAGCCTCTGCTGGTTTTGCTTTTTTATCTGCAGGTGTATGACCAAAGAAGGTTCTAGTTGGTGCAAACTCACCAAGTTTATGTCCAACCATATCTTCAGAAACAGTAATTGGGATAAATTTTTTACCATTATAAATTAAAAAGCTAACTCCAACAAAATCAGGAATAATAGTTGATTTTCTTGACCATGTTTTGATAGGAATTTTTTTAGGATCAGCCTTATACTTATCAACCTTTTTCATGAGGCTTTCTTCAACAAATGGACCTTTCCAAACTGCTCTTGCCATAAAATGTTAATCCTTTCTTTTCTTCCTTCTTCTGACTATAAATTTATCAGTTCTTTTATTATCTCTAGTTTTTAATCCTTTAGCTGACTGTCCAGTCGGTGAAACTGGATGTCTTCCTCCTGCAGTCTTACCTTCTCCACCTCCATGTGGGTGATCAACAGGATTTTTAACAACACCTCTTGTATGTGGTCTTCTACCTAACCATCTAGATCTTCCAGCTTTTCCGATTTTAATATTTTTTTGATCTGGGTTGCTTAAAATTCCTATTGTAGCAAGAGCTCTTGAATCTATCTTTCTTACTTCACCAGAGGCAAGTTTAATCAAGCTATAATTTCCATCTATACCACTAATAGTCACCGATGTTCCAGCTGATCTTGCTAATTTACCTCCAGCACCTGGTTGGATTTCAACATTATGGATATTTATTCCAACTGGTATATCTTGAAGTGGCATACAGTTTCCAATCTTAATCTCTTTTTTCGAACCATTTTCGATTACATCACCAGCTTTAATTTTTTGAGGAGCTAAATAATAAGCATGAGTATTATCTTGGAATTTTACAAGCATTATGTAGCAAGATCTATTTGGATCATATTCAATTCTCTCAACTGTAGCAGGCATATCAAATTTTTTTCTGTAAAAATCTACATGTCTGTACATTTTTTTATGTCCACCAGCTCTATTTATAGAAGTAATTCTCCCGTTATTGTTTCTACCTTTCATAGCATTTTTAGGTGAAACTAATGATTTAAATGGTTTTCCTTTCCATAGTTCTGATCTATCAACTAAGATTGTACCTCTTGTAGATTTTGTATATGGTTTAAAAGTTTTTAATGCCATTTTAAATTCCTGTTGTTAGATCTATGCTCTGACCTTTTTTGAGAGTTATGATTGCTTTTTTAAAACCAGAGACTTTTACTTTTCTACCTCTTGTAAGTTTAGTTCTATTTTGTTTATTTATAATGTTAATTTTTGTTACATTAACTTTAAATATTTTTTCTATATTCTTTTTTAAACTAACCTTATTTGCACTAGAAGGCACTTTGAATACGATTTTATTATGTTCAGATAAATTTGTAGATTTTTCAGTGACAACTGGAGATAAAATTTTATCGTATAAATGTAGTCTACTCATTAGCTATATCTCTTTTCTAATTCTTTTACAGAACTTTCTGTAAAAACAATCTTTTTAAATTTAACAACATCAAATGCACTAAAGTGATTTACATCTGTTACTTTGATATTTGGAATATTTCTAACTGATCTTTCAATTTTATCTTTTGAAGATTTATCTAAAACTATCAAAGAATTTGTAATATCAAACTTTTTAACAATTTGATTCATTTCTTTTGTTTTTTTTATTTCAGAACTAAAATCATTAAAAATCATTAAATTTTTATCTTTATTTTTTTCACTCAACAATGATGCGATGCTAAGTTTTTTCTCACTTTTATTTAGTTTTCTTTTTTTATAAGCTAGCTCACCTTTTGGCCCATGAGCCACACCACCACCAACAAATATTGGTGCTTTTCTAGAGGCATGTCTTGCATTACCAGTACCTTTTTGTGCATAAATTTTTGATGTAGGACCAGAAACTTCATTTTGCTGTTTTGTTTTTGCATGACGTCCTTTATAGTTTGCATTAGTTTTGTATAAAACAGCACTCACCAATCTTTTGTTAATTTTTGCAGAAAAAACTTTATCTAAAACTTCTATAGAGTCTTTTTTTCCATCTAAACTATGTTTATCTATTTTCATTATTTTTTCTTTTTATCTGGTGTTTTTTTTGCTTCTTCTGCAGCAGCTATTTTTTCTGTAACAGTTAATTTTTTAATATTTTTAACTGACTTTTTAACAAGTACTTCGGTATTTTTTGATCCAGGGATTGAACCTTTTAAATAAAGTAACTCATTTTCTAAATCAGTCTTTATTATTTCAATGTTTTGCATAGTTCTTAATTTATCACCCATGTGACCAGCCATTTTTTTTCCTTTAAATACTTTACCCGGGTCTTGTCTTTGACCTGTAGACCCATGAGATCTATGTGAAATTGAAACACCGTGAGTAGCTCTCAAACCACCAAAATTATGCCTTTTCATCGCTCCTGCAAAACCTTTACCGATAGTTTTTGATTTTGTATCAACAAACTTAATGTCTTTAAAAATTTCTAAGCCAAATTCATTTCCTTCTTTGTAATCTTCAGTTTTAGCGACTCTATATTCTTTTAACTTTTTCTTAGCTTCTGTATTTTTTTTTGCAAAAAAACCTTTCATTGCTTTTGTTAATTTTGAACTTTTAATTTTTCCGTAACCAAGTTGTATGGCTTTGTAACCCCTTTTTTCTTCTTCTATTACTTGTATTACTCTAGCTTTTTCCATTTTTAGAACTGTAACAGGAACTAGTTGGCCCGTTTTGTAAAACTCTCGCGTCATTCCAATTTTTTTTCCAATTAAAGCTATTTCTGACATTATATTTTTATCTCCACATCAACACCTGAAGCTAAATCTAATTTCATCAAAGCTTCAACAGTTTGTGGTGTTGGTTCTATTATATCGATTAATCTTTTATGTGTTCTGCTCTCAAATTGTTCTCTACTTTTTTTGTCTATATGGGGTGATCTTAAAACTGTGTATCTTTCTATTCTTGTTGGTAATGGAATAGGACCTTTAATTGTAGCTCCAGTTCTTTTTACTGTGTTAACAATTTCTTCTGTAGAAGCATCTAAAATTTTATTATCATATGCTCTAAGTTTAATTCTGATGTTTTGTTTTTCCATATTAACCAGCTACCTTTTTAGTTACCTCATCCTGAACGTTCTGAGGAACTTTTGAATAATGATCAAAGAACATAGAATATTGAGCTCTTCCTTGAGACATAGATCTTAAATTATTAATATAGCCAAACATATTAGCTAAAGGAACCATAGCTGTTATGACAGTTGCATTTCCTCTTTGCTCTTGAGTGCTAATTTGGCCTCTTCTACTATTTAAATCACCAATTACATCACCCATATAATCTTCGGGAGTAACAACCTCAACTCTCATTATTGGTTCCAACAATTTTAATCCACCTTGAGTACAAGCTTCCTTGAAACATGATCTGCTAGCTAATTCAAAAGCTAAAACACTTGAGTCAACATCATGATGCAACCCGTCAACAATAGTTACTTTGTAATCAATCATTGGAAACCCAGCTAATATCCCTGAGTCAGAAACTGTTTCTATACCTTTTTCTACACCAGGAATAAATTCTTTTGGAATTGCTCCACCTTTAATTGCACTTTCAACTAATCTTCCTTTGCCTGGTTCTTGAGGTTCAACAAAAAGCTTAACTTTTGCAAACTGACCTGCACCGCCACTTTGTTTTTTATGTATATACTCAAATTCTGCTGAACTCTCGATTGTTTCTCTATAAGCAACCTGCGGAGCACCAACATTAGCTTCAACTTTAAATTCTCTTTTCATTCGATCAACGATGATATCTAAGTGAAGTTCACCCATACCTTTAATAATTGTTTGTCCGGATTCATCATCCGATGAAACTCTAAAAGATGGGTCTTCCTTTGCTAATCTGGCTAAAGCTTCACCCATTTTTTCTTGGTCTCCTTTAGTCTTTGGCTCAACAGCAATTTCAATAACTGGATCAGGGAACTCCATTGGCTCAAGTAAAACTTGGGTATCTTTGTTACATAAAGTGTGTCCTGTCATTGTATTTTTAAGACCTGCAAGTGAAACTATATCACCAGCATTTGCTTCCTTAATATCTTCTCTAGAATTTGCGTGCATTAAAAGCATTCTTCCGACTCTTTCTTCCTTTTCAGAAGATGAGTTATAAACTGCAGTTCCTGATTTAATTGTACCAGAGTAAACTCTGATAAATGTTAATGATCCAACAAAAGGATCGTTTGCAACTTTAAATGCTAAAGCAGAAAATGGCGCATTATCATCAAATTTCATTTCAACTTCTTCGTCTGAACCTACTTTAGTTCCTTTTATTGATCCAATATCTACTGGACTTGGCAAATAATTTATTACAGCATCTAATAAAGGTTGAACTCCTTTATTTTTAAAAGCAGATCCAGTTAATACTGGTACAAAACTAAAGTTTAAAGTACCTTTTCTAATACATTTAACCAAATCTTCTTCTTTAATTTCATCGCCATTTAAATAGTTTTCCATTAATTTTTCATCTTGCTCCACAGCCATTTCAACTAATTCAGTTCTGTATTTATTTGAAATTTCTTTCAAATCATCTGGAATTTCTTTATATTCCCATTCTGCACCTAGGGCTTCGTTTTTCCAAACCTGTGCTTTCATTTTAACTAAATCAACAACACCTGTTAAAGAAGCTTCAATGCCAATTGGCACTTGTAGAACTAATGGTTTAGCTCCTAGTCTATCTTTAATCATATCAACACATCTAAAAAAATCTGCACCTGTTCTATCTAATTTATTTACAAAACATATTCTTGGAACTTTATATTTGTCTGCTTGCCTCCAAACAGTCTCTGATTGTGGTTCAACACCAGCAACACCATCGAAAACAGCTACAGCACCATCTAGAACCTTTAATGATCTTTCAACTTCGATTGTAAAATCAACGTGGCCAGGGGTATCGATAATATTTATTCTATGATCTTGCCAAAAACAAGTAGTGGCTGCTGAGGTAATTGTAATTCCTCTTTCTTGCTCTTGTTCCATCCAGTCCATCGTTGCAGCACCGTCATGTACTTCACCAATCTTATGACTTTTTCCTGTGTAATATAAAATTCTTTCTGTAGTAGTTGTCTTACCAGCATCAATGTGGGCCATGATACCAATGTTTCTATATTTATCTAATGTATGTGTTCTAGCCATTTAATTACCATCTAAAATGAGCAAAAGCTTTATTTGATTCTGCCATCTTATGAACATCCTCTCTTTTTTTAACTGCTGCACCTTTTTTTTCGTATGCATCAAATAACTCATTAAAAATTTTATCAGACATATGTTTGTCTTTTCTTTTTCTTGCTGAGTCTACTAACCATCTTATAGCCAGAGCTTGTGCTCTTTTACTTTTTACTTCTACTGGTACTTGATAAGTTGCACCTCCAACTCTTCTAGATCTTACTTCTACGGTTGGCTTTATGTTATTAATAGCTTCATTAAAAACGTTTATAGGTTCATCTTTTGATTTAGTCTTAATTTTATCAATTGCATCGTAAACAATTTTTGCTGCAACACCTCTTTTGCCATCATACATAATGTTATTGATTAGTTTTGGAATTACAGTTGAATTAAATTTAGGGTCTGGAACAATATTTTTTTTAGGTTGTGTTTTTTTTCTAGACATTTTTATTTACCTTTTTTTGTTCCGTACAATGATCTTCTTTGTTTTCTGTTAGCAACACCTTGAGTATCCAGATTACCTCTTAAAATATGATATCTGACTCCAGGTAAATCTTTAACTCTTCCACCTCTAATTAAAACGACTGAGTGCTCCTGAAGATTATGACCTTCCCCAGGTATATAAGCTGTTACTTCAAAGCCATTTGAGAGTCTTACTCTTGCAACTTTTCTCAAAGCAGAGTTTGGTTTTTTTGGAGTTGTTGTATAAACTTTTACGCAAACACCTCTCTTTAAAGGTTGTTTTTGTAATGCAGGAACTTTGTTCCTGTTTACTTGTTTAATTCTTTTTTTTCTTAACAATTGGTTAATTGTTGGCATAATTTTTAATATAAATTTATTTTTGATGAAATAACTGACAGGTTATTTGTGGCAGCGTTTAGTACCTAAGTTAGTACTACATTCCAACCAAAAACATCGCCAAAATACTTATTAATTGTATTTTGTCAAACTAAAACTAGTTAAATACTGAGTTTTTTTTATTGATTTGCTTGGGTTTCTGAAGTTTCAGAGGGTTCTAATTTTTCTTGTTCAGATAAAAACTTATTATCGTCATTTAAGGCCTTATTATTCCATCTATTTTTGATATTTCCAGTACCAGCAGGCACTAATCTTCCAACAATTACGTTTTCTTTTAATCCATTAAGTGGATCAATTTTGCCCTTAATAGCTGCATCAGTTAAAACTCTAGTTGTTTCTTGGAATGAAGCAGCTGATATAAATGACTCAGTTTGCAGTGAAGCTTTGGTAATTCCCATCAAAACTCTTTCGCCAACAGCAGGTGTTTTGCCTTCAGCAACTAATTTTTCGTTTACATTATCAAATTTAATTCTATCAACAACTTCACCCGGTAGATAAGATGAATCTCCAGAAGATTTGACTTCAACTTTTTTCAACATTTGTCTTAAAATTGTTTCGATGTGTTTGTCATTAATTACAACACCTTGCAACCTATAAACTTCTTGCACTTGGTTTACAAAATACTCAGTTAGATCTTTAATTCCTTTAATTCTTAAAATATCATGCGGTAATGGTACACCATCTAATAAATGTTCACCTTTTTGTATTTTTTCACCTTGGTTAAAATTAATATGCTTTCCTTTAGGAATTAAATAATTTGATGGTTCTGAACCATCTTCTGGTACAATAGAAACTCTTTGTTTACCTCTTACTTCTTTACCAAAAACAACCTGTCCATCGTTTTCTGCTATAATAGCACTATCTTTTGCTTTTCTAGCTTCAAATAGTTCTGCTACTCTTGGCAAACCTCCTGTAATATCTTTTGTTTTTGTTGTCTCTTTTGGTAACCTTGCAATTACATCACCTGCAGAAACTTTTTGACCATCTTTCACAGATAGAATTGAGTCTGGTACTAAATAATATCTAGCTTCATTATCGTCTGCTTTTTTGATTATATTTCCTTTTTCATCTCTTAATGTGATTCTAGGTTTAAGATCTGTGCTTTTTGATTGAGATCTCCAATCGATTACAGATTTAGATGAAATTCCAGTTGCATCATCAGTTGTTTCTTGAATAGAAACACCATCAATTAAATCAACAAATGTTGCAATACCACTTTTCTCGGCTATTACTGGAGTGGTATATGGATCCCATTCACAAATTTTTGTATTTGCTTTTATTTTGTCACCATTTTTAAAAAATAATTTTGAACCATACGCAACTTTATAAACTGCAATTTGAACGCCATTATCATCTTCAATAGAAAGTTGTGTATTTCTTCCCATAACAATTAAATTCTTTTTAGAGTCCTCTAAAATATTTGAATTAATTATTTTTAAAGTCCCTTCATTTTTAGAAATTATTTGAGAATCTTGTTTTACTGATGCAGTACCACCAACGTGGAATGTTCTCATAGTTAACTGAGTTCCAGGTTCACCGATTGATTGAGCTGAAATCATACCAATAGCTTCTCCAACATGAACAATTTTACCTCTTGATAGATCTCTACCATAACATGTCGCACAAACACCTTCTTTAGAACTACATGTCATTACAGAATAAACTTTAATAGCTTTTATACCAGCTGCATCAATTTGATCACAAGCAGCCTCATCAATCATAGAAGATTTCTTAAATAATATATCTCCTGTTAATGGATGTTTCACATCTTGAGCAGTTACTCTTCCAAGAGCTCTTTCAGACAGACTTACAACAACATTACCTCCCTCTAGTATCTCAGAAATTTCTATAAAACCAGGTTCGTCACATTTAACTTTTGTAATTGTTAAATCTTGAGCAACATCACAAAGTCTTCTAGTTAAATAACCAGAGCTAGCTGTTTTTAAAGCAGTATCTGCTAATCCTTTTCTAGCACCGTGAGTAGAATTAAAATATTCTAGAGCAGTTAAACCTTCTTTAAAATTTGAGGTAATTGGACTTTCTATAATTTCACCTGATGGTTTTGCGATTAGTCCTCTCATTCCAGCCAATTGTTTCATTTGTGCAGCAGAACCTCTTGCGCCACTATCAGCCATCATAAATACCGAATTAATTTTTAATCCTTCATCAGTTTTTTCTGTTGCTGAAATACCCTTCATCATCTCTGCAGCAACACTGTCTGTACATTTAGACCATGCATCAACAACTTTATTATATTTTTCACCTCTAGTAATTAATCCTTCAGAATACTGTGTTTCATATTCTGCAATTAATTTTTTTGTATCATCAATTAATTTTGTTTTACTTTCTGGTATTACTAGGTCGTCCTTACCAAATGATATTCCAGCCTTAAATGCATGTTTAAAACCTAAATCTTTTAATTTATCACAGAAGATAACCGTTGTTTTTTGACCACAAAATCTAAATACAACATCAATAATCTCTGATACAACTTTTTTTGGTAAAAGCCTATCAACCAAAGAAAACTTAATGTTGTGATTTTTAGGTAATAAGTTTGCTAATAAAAATCTGCCCGCTGTTGATGTGTATTTTTCGTATTTCTTGTTACCCTTTTCATCAACAGTCTCAAATCTTGATATAATTGTACTATGAACTTTAATTTGTCCAGATGATAAAGCAAACTCAATTTGATCAGAGTCAGTAAAGTATCCAATTGGTTTTTCAGAAATTGGTTCTTGAGACAAATAGTAAATTCCCAAAATCATGTCCTGACTTGGAACAATAATTGGTTTACCATTTGAAGGAGATAAAATGTTATTTGTTGATAACATTAGAATTCTAGCTTCTAGTTGAGCCTCTAAACTTAAAGGCACATGAACAGCCATTTGGTCGCCATCAAAATCAGCATTGAATGCTGCACAAGTTAAAGGATGTAGTTCAATTGCATCACCTTCTATAAGTTTGGGTTCAAACGCTTGAACACCAAGTCTATGAAGTGTTGGTGCTCTATTTAATAATACAGGATGTTCTCTTACAATTAATTCTAATGCATCCCAAACAGCATTAGTTTCTTTTTCTACTATTTTTTTGGCCTGTTTAATAGTAGAGGCTAAGCCTAATTTATTTAATCTTGCGTATAAAAATGGTTTAAATAATTCCAAAGCCATTTTTTTTGGTAAACCACACTCATGAAGTTTTAAATCTGGTCCAACAACGATTACAGATCTACCTGAGTAGTCAACTCTTTTACCTAACAAGTTCTGTCTAAATCTTCCTTGCTTACCTTTAAGCATTTCAGCAAGAGATTTAAGTGGTCTTTTTCCAGTTCCTGTAATTACTCTGCCTCTTCTTCCATTATCAAAGAGTGCATCAACAGATTCTTGAAGCATTCTCTTTTCATTTCTTACAATAATATCTGGTGCTTTAAGATCCATTAATCTTTTTAAACGATTATTTCTATTGATAACTCTTCTATAAAGATCATTAAGATCAGATGTAGCAAATCTTCCGCCATCTAATGGAACTAAAGGTCTTAACTCAGGTGGAATAACTGGAACCACAGTCATAATCATCCATTCAGGTTTTTGGCCTGTTTCAATAAATGACTCAATTAACTTTAATCTTTTAATTGCTCTTTCTTCGTTAACTTTTGATTTTGTTTCCTTGATATAGCTAACTAAACTTTTTCTCTCCAATTCTAAATCTAAATTTTTGAGCATCTCTAAAACTGCCTCTGCACCAATACCAGCAGTAAATGCTTCCTCACCAAATTCATCTTGGTATTTAGCTAATTCTTCCTCATTAAGTAATTGATTTTTCTGTAAACCTGTTAAACCTGGTTCAATAACAATAAAATTTTCAAAATATAAAACTCTTTCTATTTCTTTAAGTTTCATATCAACGGCTAATGCAATTCTGCTAGGTAAAGATTTTAAAAACCAAATATGAGCAACTGGAGTTGCTAAATTGATGTGACCCATTCTTTCTCTTCTTACATTAGATTTGGTTACCTCAACTCCACATTTTTCACATATAATCCCTCTAAATTTCATTCTTTTATATTTCCCACACAAACATTCATAATCTTTGATAGGACCAAAAATACGTGCACAAAATAAACCATCTTTTTCTGGCCTAAATGTTCTATAATTTATTGTTTCAGGTTTTTTAATTTCTCCATACGTCCAAGATTTTATTTTTTCTGGACTAGCTAATGAAATTTTTATGCTATTAAAATTTTGAGCTTCTGAAATTTCTGAATTTTTAAATAAATCTGTTAATTCTTTTTTCATTTAATTTAACTCCACATTTAATGCTAAAGATTTTATTTCTTTTACTAATACGTTGAATGACTCAGGAATACCTGACTCAAAATTCTCTTCACCTTTCACAATTGTCTCGTAAACTTTCACCCTTCCTGCTACATCGTCAGATTTAACAGTTAGTATTTCTTGTAAAGTATATGAGGCTCCATAAGCTTCTAAAGCCCAAACTTCCATTTCACCAAATCTTTGGCCACCTAATTGTGCCTTACCTCCAAGAGGTTGTTGAGTAACTAAACTATAAGGACCTGTCGATCTAGCATGAATTTTATCTTCAACTAAATGATGTAATTTTAGCATATAAATTATTCCAACAGTTACAGGTCTATCAAACTTTTCACCTGTTCTTCCATCCCACAAATAAGTTTGACCTGATCCTGGTAGGTTAGCAAGTTCTAACATTTCAGTAACGTTTTGTTCTTTTGCTCCATCAAAAACTGGTGTTGATATCGCTATCCCATTTTGAAGATTTTCACAAAGATCTTTAAATTCTGTTTTGTTCAATTTTTCAACTTTTTCAGAATATGCTTCATCGCCATATACGGATTTTAAAAATTTAGAAATTTTTTCAGTTTTCTCAATTTTCTTCTGATTTTCATTAATTAATTTTTTTATTTCTTCCCCAAATTCTTTGCACGCCCACCCTAAGTGTGTTTCTAAAATTTGGCCCACATTCATTCTACTAGGAACACCAAGAGGATTTAAAACTATATCAACCGGTCTTCCATCTTCTCTATATGGCATATCCTCAACAGGAACAATTTTACTGACAACCCCTTTGTTTCCATGTCTTCCAGACATTTTATCTCCTGGTCTTAATCTTCTCTTGATAGCCACAAAAACTTTAACCATTTTCATAACACTAGGAAGTAAATCATCACCACTTCTGATTTTTAAAACCTTGTCTTCAAATCTTTCTGTAATATCTTGTTTGGCAGAAGTGTATTGATCTTTTAACTGAGCAAGTGTTGACTCATCTTGAACATTACCAACACTGATTTTAAAAATATCATTTATACTTAAACTATTTATTAATTCTGCATTAAGTTCTTTACCCTCTGTTATATCTTTAACTTTTTTACTTAATTTAGAACCTGATAAAATTTGTGTAGCTCTTTGTTTTATACTTCTCTCCAAAATCTCTTCTTCAACAATTTTGTCTTGTTGAACTTGTTCAATTTCTGCTCTTTCAATAGTTATAGATCTTTCGTCTTTTTCAATTCCATGTCTATTAAATACTCTTACATCAACAACTGTTCCACTGCTTCCTCTAGACATTCTTAAAGAAGTGTCAGTTACATCGATTGCTTTTTCACCAAATATTGATCTTAGTAATTTCTCCTCAGGACCAGAGGCTGAGTCTCCTTTAGGTGTCACTTTTCCAACCAAAATATCTCCAGCATTAACTTCAGCACCAATATAAACTATTCCTGACTCATCTAGATTTTTAAGCGCATCTTCATTTACATTTGGAATATCTCTTGTAATCTCTTCTTCACCAAGTTTTGTGTCTCTTGCCATAATTTCATACTCAACAATATGAACTGAGGTAAATACGTCGTCTGTTACACATCTTTCTGAAATCAAAATAGAGTCTTCAAAATTGTAACCCTGCCATGGCATAAACGCTACAGTTACATTCTTACCTAGAGCTAATTCACCTAATCTAGTTGATGGTCCATCTGCAATAATATCACCAGATTTAACTTTATCTCCTACACGCACTAAAGGTCTCTGGTTAATACATGTATTTTGGTTTGATCTTTTAAATTTTTGAAGATTGTAAATATCTACTCCAGATTTACTAAAGTCAGTTTCCTCTGTAGCTTTAATTACAATTCTTTTACCATCAATCTTATCAACAATCCCATCTCTTTTAGCTACAATAGTAACACCTGAATCCAAAGCAACATCACTTTCAATACCTGTACCAACCAAAGGCGATTCTGGTTTTAATAAAGGAACCGCTTGTCTCATCATGTTAGAACCCATAAGAGCTCTGTTGGCATCATCATTTTCTAAAAATGGGATTAATGAAGCTGCAACTGAAACTAATTGTTTAGGTGAGACGTCGATGTAATCGATAGTATCTGGTTTAGCTAATAGAAAGTTTAAGTTTTGTCTGCAAGACACAAGTTCTTCAATGATTTTTCCATTTTTATCTAATTTAGTGTTTGCTTGAGCGATTGTATATTTAGTTTCTTCCATTGCAGATAAGTATTCAACTTTGTCTTGCACCACGCCGTCTTTAACTCGTTTGTAAGGGCTTTCTATAAAACCATACTTATTAATTTTAGCATAAGTAGATAAACTGTTAATTAACCCAATGTTAGGTCCTTCTGGAGTTTCGATCGGACAAATTCTTCCATAATGTGTTGGGTGTACATCCCTAACTTCAAAACCAGCTCTTTCTCTTGTAAGACCACCTGGCCCTAAAGCAGAAACTCTTCTTTTATGTGTAATCTCTGACAATGGATTAGTTTGATCCATGAACTGAGATAATTGAGAACTTGCAAAAAAATCTTTTAGAGAAACAGTTAGTGGTTTAGCGTTTATTAAGTCTTGAGGCATTGCAGATTCAACATCAAGAGTAGTCATTTTTTCTTTAATTGCTCTCTCCATTCTGTAAACACCTATCCTCGCTTGATTTTCAACTAATTCACCAACAGATCTAACTCTTCGATTGCCTAGGTGATCAATATCATCAACATCATCTTTGCCATCTCTTAAATCTAACATTTTGTGAATTATAGAAATGATGTCGTCATTTCTTAAAATAGTTATTTTATCAGAGCAATCTAGGCTTAATCTTGAATTCATTTTTACTCTTCCAACATCAGACAAATCATACCTATCTGAACTAAAGAATAGATTGTTAAAAATTTGAGTTGCTATTTCAATTGTAGGTGGCTCACCTGGTCTTAACATTTTATAGATCTCAGTAATAGCTTCGTCTTTAGTATTATTTTTATCATTTAAGATTGTTGTTAATAAATATGGACCTTTATTGATCGCATTTGTTGTAGATATTTTGATTGTATGAATATTTGCCTCCAAAATTTTTTCGATAATTGTATCGTTCAATTCAGTACCAATTTTAAACGTACCTTCTTCTTCTTCACTTACTTTGATATCAGTGTGTAAAAATTTGCCATACAAAGATTCTTTAGATACAAATATATCTTTTAAACCTTCATTAGCTAATTTTTTTGCATTTAAAAAATTAATTTTATCACCAGGCTTGATAACTACCTTGCCAGTTTTTGCATCAATTACTTCTTCTGAAAAATTTTTAGCTTTATAATTTTCTGGATTAAACTTTGTTTTCCATTTATATGATTTCGAGTCATAAACATAATTTTCACTTTCATAAAACTCATTTGCAATTTCTAATTTTGTATAACCAAGAGCTAGTAATAATGTTGAAGCTAAAATTTTCTTTTTTCGGTCTATCTTAAAGTATAAGAAATCTTTTACATCAAACTCAAAGTCTAACCATGAACCTCTATTCGGAATAACTCTACAGTTAAATAGTAATTTACCACTTGCATGAGTTTTTCCTTTGTCGTGATCAAAAAATACACCAGGACTTCTATGCATTTGGTTAACTACAACTCTTTGAACTCCATTTGTAATAAATGTTCCGCTATTAGTCATCATTGGAACATCGCCCATATAAACTTCTTGTTCTTTTGCTGATAATATATCTTTAGTATTATTTTCTTGGTCTATTTCATAAACCACAAGTCTAAGAGTACATTTTAAAGCTGATGAATATGTTAGACCTCTAGCTATACATTCTTCAACATCAAATTTTGGTTTCTCTAATCTATATGAAACATATTCTAAAGTTGCTTTATCGTTTAAATCTTCAATTGGAAATATACTTTTGAATACTCTATCGAAACCTTTTGTTAAATCACCTGCTTCTTCTTTAAAGTCAGTTAATTCTTTGTAAGAGTTCTTTTGAACCTCTATTAGATTGGGAATTGATAATCCCTCTTTTAATTTTCCAAAACTTTTTCTAATATTTTTTTTTTCAGTAAAAGATAATTGCATCTATATTCAATGATGCTGATTATAAATAAACAGCACCTTAATAATTCCTTGTTAATTTACTTAAGTTCTACCTTAGCGCCTGCTGCTTCTAACTTAGCTTTGATTTCTTCAGCTTCTTTTTTTGGAACACCAGACTTAACTTCCTTTGGTGCACCTTCAACTAAGTCTTTAGCTTCTTTTAGTCCTAGAGAAGTTGCTGCTCTAACTTCTTTAATAACATTAATTTTTTTATCACCTGCTGAAACTAACATGATTGTAAAGTCATCTTTATCCTCAGCTGGAGCTGCTCCACCGGCTGCTGCTGGTGCAGCTGCTGCCATAGGTGTTACACCCCATTTTTCCTCAAGTTGTTTTGATAACTCAGCTGCTTCAGCAACAGTCAAGTTTGATAAATCTTCAATAATTTTGTTCAGGTCTGGCATATTTCACTCTTTGTTTATTTTTCAGAATTTTCTGCGGACAAACTACTCATTTTTTCTGATCTTGCAAGTAAAATACTCACAAATTTTGATGCTGGAGCATTCAAAATACCCACAATATTTGCTCTTGCTTCGTCTAATGTAGGTAAAGTAGCAACGTTTTGGACTCCCGCTTGATCCAAAACCTCATTTTCCATTATTCCACCTATTAACTTTAGATTCTCATTATCTTTTGCAAATTTTGATAAAATTCTTGCTGAAATAATTGCATCCTCACCAAATGCAACTGCTGTTGGGCCAGTAAATAAACCAGCTAAATCTTTACATCTTGTTTTTTCTAGTGCTAGTTTTGTAATCCTATTTTTTGTAATTTTAAAAATTATACCGTGTTCTCTCATTTTAGATCTTAACTCATCTATCTGAGGCATAGTTAATCCTTGATAATGAGTAACCATCACAGCTTTACTGTTTTCAAACTGTTTTGACATTTCATCAATATAAACTTTCTTTTGTTTTTTGGTCATCATAATCTTAAATTACCTTATTTAATTTTAATTTATAAGAAACACCCATTGATGAGGTGATGAAAGCGGATTTTATTAAATCACCTTTTAAAGTGTTATTAGATTTTTCTTTTTCTAAAGCTTCTAAAATAGCATTATAATTTTTGATCAATTTATCATCTTCAAATGATTTTTTTCCAATGCTAACACCTATATTACCATCTTTGTCATTTCTAATCTCAGCTTGACCAGATTTTGCATCTTTAATTGCAGTTTGTAAATCTTCAGTTACTGAACCTAACTTAGGATTAGGCATTAAACCTTTTGGTCCTAAAACTTTTCCAAGTTTTGATAATTTTATCATCATTGCTGGAGTACAAATTAATTTTTCAAAATTAATTTCACCTGCTTTAATCTTTTCTATAAATTCATCACCACCAACGATATCGGCACCAGCATCTTTTGCATCTTTAGATTTCGCATCTTCACAAACTACTGCAACTTTTACATTTCTACCTGTTCCACCTGGTAAATTTACTACTGTTCTAATATTTACTTCACTTTTCTTCTGTTTATTGTTTATTTGAAAACTTATATCAACTGACTCATCAAACTTTGTAGTACAATTCCTTTTAACTTCTGGTAACAGCTTTTCAATTAAGTCTTCATTTAGCTCAGAAGTATTGTTTGGTAATTTTTTATATCTTTTAGACGGCATTACTCTTTAACCTCAATTCCCATTGATCTTGCTGAACCAGCAATAATTTTAACAGCTTGATCCAAATCAATTGCGTTTAAATCATTCATTTTCTGTTTAGCAATATCTTCGGCTTGTTTTTTTGTTATGGAAGCAACTATGTTTCTACCTGGTTCTTTAGAACCACTCTTAAGCTTAGCCGCTTCTCTTATAAAAAAGGAAGCAGGAGGTGATTTAATTTTAAAATCAAATTTTTTGTCTTTATAGACTGTAATCTCAACAGGAATAGGTTTGCCTGCCATAGATTTTGTTTTATCATTGAATGCTTTACAAAATTCCATAATATTAACTCCACGTTGACCTAATGCAGGACCAACAGGAGGAGCTGGGTTAGCTTGACCACCTTTAATTTGTAGTTTTATAAATCCACTAATTTCTTTTGCCATTAACTTACCTTTTCAACTTGGTTATATTCTAAATCAACCGGTGTAGGACGACCAAATATAGAAACTGAGACCTTAAGTCTAGACTTTTCTTCATCAATTTCTTCAACCATTCCATTAAATGAAGCAAATGGCCCATCCACTACCTGAACTTTTTCACCAACGCTGTACTCTATACCAGATTTTGGCTGAGCTACACCATCTTTTATTTGGCCTAAAATCTTCTCAATTTCTTTATCAGAAACTGGTACAGGCATGCCTTTTGAGCCTAAAAAACCACTTACTCTCTTTATGCTTTTTATCATGTGATAAATGCTATTATCCATCTCACTTTTAATTAATACATAACCAGGAAAATACTTCTTTTTTCTTTGTATTCGTTTTCCTCTTTTAACTTCTGTTACATCATGAGTAGGAACAACAATTTCATCAAATTTATCTGAGATTTTAGCTTTTTCAGCTTCCTCTTTAATTAAACCTGCAACTTTATTTTCGAAACTAGAGTGTGATTGAACAATGTACCAATTTTTCATTAAATGCTCACTTTCAATAACAATTCTAAGAAAAATTTAAGAACTTGATCAATCAGTAAAAAAAATAAAGACATTACAACGGCCATAGCAAATACCATAAGTGCACCTTGGACTGTTTCTTTTCCAGTAGGCCAAGAAACTTTAAAAGCTTCTTGTTTTACTTCCTGTAAAAATTTAATTGGGTTCTTCATTTTCCATTCTGCTCTAATTGGCAGGAGCGGAGGGACTCGAACCCTCAGCCTCCGGTTTTGGAGACCGGCGCTCTACCAATTGAGCTACACTCCTATTTATAGAGCTTACTCTATAATTTTTGTTACTACACCAGCTCCTACAGTTCTTCCACCTTCTCTTATTGCAAAATTTAGTTTTTCAGCCATTGCAATTGGTGTAATCAATTTAACTGTGAACTTTGCATCGTCACCAGGCATAACCATTTCTGTACCAGCTGGCAGTTCTACTTCACCAGTTACGTCAGTAGTTCTGAAATAGAACTGTGGTCTGTACTTTGTAAAGAAAGGCGTATGTCTGCCACCCTCTTCTTTTTTAAGTACATAAGCCTGAGCTTCGAATTTAGTGTGTGGAGTAATTGATCCTGGTTTACAAAGAACTTGACCTCTTTCAACGTCAGTTCTTTCAACTCCTCTTAAAAGTACTCCAATGTTATCACCAGCTTCACCTGAATCTAAAAGTTTTCTAAACATTTCTACTCCAGTACAAACTGATTTTCTAGTATCTCTTATTCCAACTATTTCAATTTCTTCACCAGTTTTAATCACACCAGATTCAACTCTTCCAGTTACAACTGTACCTCTTCCAGAAATTGAGAATACATCTTCAACAGGCATCAAGAAGTCTTTATCTTTTGGTCTGTCAGGTTGTGGAATAAATTCATCAACATTTTTCATCAATTCTAAAATTGAATTTTTTCCAATTTCATCATCTCTTCCTTCAACTGCTGCAAGTGCTGAACCTTTAGCAATTGGAGTTTTATCTCCTGGAAATTTATATGAAGTTAATAATTCTTTAATTTCTTCCTCAACAAGTTCGATCATTTCTTTATCATCAACTTGATCAACTTTATTTAAGTAAACACAAATTGCAGGTACACCAACTTGTCTTGCTAATAGAATGTGTTCTCTAGTTTGAGGCATTGGTCCATCTGCAGCATTAACTACTAGGATTGCTCCATCCATTTGTGCTGCACCAGTGATCATGTTTTTTACATAATCGGCGTGACCTGGACAGTCTACGTGTGCATAGTGTCTTTTTTCTGTTTCATATTCAACGTGAGCAGTTGAAATTGTAATTCCTCTTTCTTTTTCTTCAGGAGCTTTATCAATTTCATCATATGCTACTGATTTTGCTCCACCCTGTTCTGCTAAAACTTTTGTGATTGCAGCTGTTAAAGTTGTTTTACCATGATCGACGTGACCAATAGTACCGATATTACAGTGGGGTTTATTTCTTACAAACTTTTCTTTTGACATTACTTTATTACCTCAGTTTATTTTTTTTATAATTTTAATTTCTTGGAGCGGGTAAAGGGAATCGAACCCTTACATCCAGCTTGGAAGGCTAGCGTTCTACCATTGAACTACACCCGCGCAACCCCAAGAGTAACACTCCATGTTATTTAAAAAATGATTGAATGGTGGAGGGGGAAAGATTCGAACTTTCGAAGACCGAAGTCAACGGGTTTACAGCCCGCCCCATTTGACCGCTCTGGAACCCCTCCTTTTTATTTGGGGAAGTGTCCCCTTGTTCAATAAGCTTTCAAATAACAGGCGTTTTATATATTTTATTTGTATAATTGCAATACGAGATTTGATATTTAATATAATCAATAAACACTAAAAAACCTTATAAAATATGAATAAATCAACCTTTTTTATTGTTGGACAACACTCTGTTATTGAAGCTTTAAAGAATCCAAAAAGAAAGGTACTTAAACTGTTTCTAACAGAGGAGAGTAAGAAAAATATACATAGAAAAAGTCCAAGAAAAAACTTGTTAGAGAATGTTAAGGTTTATTTTAAAACAAAAAAAGAGTTAGATAAATATTCAACTAAAGAAAATATTCAGCACCAAGGTTATGTTGCAGAAATTGAAAAATTAGATCAACCTATCTTAAAAGAATATATAAAAAATAAACAAAATTTAACATTAGCTTGTTTGGATGGTGTTACTGATCCAAGAAACATTGGATCAATTATAAGGAGTGCAGCTGCGTTTAAAATTGATGGGCTTATCGTTAAAGAAAGGCAGTTTCCAAGTGAAAGTAAGCTAATGTTTAAAGCCGCAAGTGGTTGTATCGAGTATATGAATATTTTTGAAGTATCAAATATAAATTCAACTTTAAAAAATTTAAAAGATAAAAATTTTTGGATTTATGGATTTGATAGCGAAGCTAAGAAAAATTTTTCTGAAATAAAATGGGAAGGAAACAATATCTTAGTTTTTGGTTCTGAAGGTGAAGGTATGCACAAACATACATCTAAATATGCAGATTTTCATGTAAAGATTGAGATGAATGATCAAATAGAGAGCTTAAATATATCTAATAGTGCAGCAATTGTCTTTCATCATTTAAGATACTTAAAAAAAAATCTTGATTAATTTAGAAAATAGTTAATATTGCGCTTATGCCCTTGTAGCTCAGTTGGTAGAGCAATTGATTTGTAATCAATAGGTCCGCGGTTCGAATCCGTGCGGGGGCACCACTTAAGAAGTTTCTCTTTTTATCTGTTCAATTTTTATTTTTTTTTCTAAACTTCTATTTTGATTATAAAGTAAATTAAACTTAATCTTTGAATTTGTTTTAATTGATATCATTTTTGCATTTCTAACTTCAATATTATCAGCAACAGAACTTATTGGTCTTTTAGTTGGATTTAAATTTTTAATAGTTATTTTTGTTTTATCACTTACAACTTTTCCTTTCCATCTTCTAGGTATAAAAGGACTAATTGGAGATATGGAAAGTTTTTTTGAATTTAAACTTAGTATTGGACCATGAACTGAAAGATTATAAGCTGTGCTCCCTGCTGGCGTTGATACTAATACACCATCTGAAACTAATTTTTTTATTACATCTTTTGATCCACTTTTAATTGAAATATATGCGGCTTGTCTACTTTGTCTTAAAATAGAAACTTCATTGATAGCTAAATATTTTTTAGTTTGATTAGATTTATTTTTTACAATCATTTCTAAAGGTGAAATTATAATCAATTTAGGATTAGAAATATTTCTTACAAAATTTTTTGCTGAAAATTTATTCATTAAAAAACCGTAATTTCCTGAATTAACACCATAAAAATGTTTTTTAGAATTTTTGTTTTTTTTTAAGGTTTGCAACATAAAACCGTCACCACCTATAACAATTGCAAAATTTTTTTTATAAAAATTTTTTTTTTAATTAAACTTATTACAGCTTTTTTTAAAATTAATGATTTCTTATTTTTATCAGATATTATTAATTGTTTTGTCATTTTAATTGGTGCCCTCGGCCAGACTCGAACTGGCACTCCGCAAGCGGCAAGGATTTTAAGTCCTTTGTGTCTACCAATTTCACCACGAGGGCATAAGTTTTAACAATAAAAATTGTTTATATTATTCTTATCTTATAATGTAAATATTTATTCAAAAATCTTAAATAAATAGATTCTTGAATCTTTATTTTTATATCTGTAATAAGCGCCTCCAGTTGAAATTACTGCCAAATATTGTTGTCCATTATGAACAAATAAAGTTGGTGGTGCACTTCCAGCAGCATTCATTTCATATTCCCAAATAATTTTTCCTGTATAAGCATTTAAACCATAAACAAAATTATCATGCGTTCCAGTAACAAAAAGTATTCCTCCGGAGTTTAGTGCAGTTCCACCAAAAATAGAGGTTCCTGTAATTTTTTCTTTATCTAAAGTTTTTTCATATCCAATTGGTGTTTTCCACAATATTTTTCCAGATTTTAAATCTAGTTTTGCTACATAGCCCCATGGAGGATTTGAAGCAGGATTTCCATCGCTTGTAGTAAATTCACTCCAACCTAAGCCATTAGCTTCAACTCTTATCTTATTATTTTCAACTAATTTTTTATCCCAAGAAATGAATAACTTATTTAAATTATTATAATCATCAAATTCTAGATCTAATCCTTTATGTTTTCTCTTTATTTTTTCAAACTTAAAATTATCTTTATAATGATCAAGAAGAGTTATTCCAACTAAAGATGGAATATATTTTATTTGGTTTTCACCTTTTTTAATATTTACTCCATTTCTATTTTTACCATGACAGGAAGCGCATTTTTCAGAATAAATTTCCATTAATTTTTTTTCATTTTTATTTAAATAGGTATGGATTTCTGTAGAGTAAAAGTATGGTTTAATTTTCCATGGATAATTATTTACAGGTACGTAAATTACATCCTCAAAAGGATTTAATGAGCCGCCGTACCATTCACCTCCACCATGAAGACCATAAATAATTGTGAATTTATCAAATGATGGTGGTGAAAAATATCCAGTTTTGGCATTTTCTAAATTCAAGTTAATTTCATCTTGTTTTTTTTGACTTAATTTGGAGTAATCATCTTTTGTATATTCAATTTTTGAGAGTCTTTCTGGTAAAATATATTTTCTTTGGTATCTAAAATTATATTCACCTTCAACGATTGATTTTTTGACATCAACAAAATCAATATCAAATAAGGGTAAACCATTAAAACGATCTAATATTATCGTATTACCAGTTTTTGAAACAACTACTACAACGGAGTATATCTTGTTGTTTATATTTATCTCATCTAAAAAAGGTGGAAAAGCAAGATCATAGTCCCATAAATCATGAAATACATCTTGAAATGTCCAAATAATTTCATCTTTATTAAGATCAACAGCTATAATACTTGATGATCTTTCATTAATACCAGGTCTTTTAACACCATAAAGACTAGGTTGAGGATTTCCTGTTGGAATATAAATAATTTTATTTACATCATCATATGCAGTACCTGACCATGGTGTACCACCTACAAAATTTCTTTTTTTTTGATCGAATAAAGCTATTGAATTTATAATTTCACCATTTTCAAGATCAACTTTATAAACCGCTTTATTTGTATGTTGAGTAATTATAACTAAATTTTTTTCAAGATCTATTATTGGGCTGGTAATTGTTGATAAGCTAACTGATCCATTGTTTCCAAATTTTTTTACTTTTTTTCCGGTATTTAAATCAATCTTATAAATTTTATTTCCTATTGGAAGTATCAAATAATCATTATTATCTTTAGTATATGACACAATTCCACGTCTAGAAGGGGGGAACACTGTTTCTTTTTCCCATAAAACTTTTTTACTTTCAATATCAACACAAACTATTTTCCAGTCTGCGCTAACAAAAACTAATTTACCATTTATAAATATTGGATTTACTTCAATATTTTGTTTCCATTTGTTTTTTATATTATCTTTATCAATTACATACGGAGAATGAGCTGAAGACTCATTGTAAATATGATTTACATTAATAGTAGAATAACTCCAAAATAATCTTAAATTATTTATATTATTTAAATTTATTTGATCATCATTTAAAAATTTTGAATTATAATTATCTCCGTGGGATCTTAACCATTTGTTGAAATTCAGATCTCTAAATCCAACAAAATCAGTTTCTTTTAAATCATCCTGATTGATTAAACCTTTTATTCTTTTTGGTTTTTCATAAAATAAAGTTGAATTTTGTAAATCATCCTGATCATATGGTTTGTTTAATTTGTAGTCTCTTATGTTTCTATTTTTAAATGATGCTGCTAAGTTATATAAAACAGGGAAATCTTTTAATATATCTTTAATAGTTTGTTTGAATATATTTCTTCCAAAGCAATCATGAATTTGATTTATGCCAAAATCTTTAACAAAATTTATAATTTTAAAAGATTTACAATATGATGATGAGGAAAAATAAATTGAAGCCACTACAAATGAGGGCAAAAAAATTAAAACTATAAAGAGTTTTAGTTTTTTCTTTATCATTTATAGGTAATATAGTTAATTTATGCTCCAGTATAATCTAATTAAAATAGAAATATTTATATTTATTTAAAAACATTAATAAATTTTTAAAGCTTTTATTAAATATTTTTTATCTAAATTACAATCTTTGTATCCTTTTTTAACAATGTTCAAATATCTTTCAGTTGGATATCTGAAGGAAGTTTTTTTTACCATTGTATATGTCATTATTTTTTTTCCATAATATTGAAAATAATATTTTTTATAAAGTAATGGAAAATCTTCATAAACATCAAGTTTTTTTTCATCACTCTTTGAAATTTCAAATAAACCACCTGGCACTATTGAATTTATTTTAGGTTCTATGTCAGCAGCTCTATATTTGCTTCTAAAAGTTAAACGAAAATCTTTTAAATTTATTTTTTTTAAAAATATACTGTCTTTACATCTTCTTTTCATTTGAAAATGATTAAGATTACTACCGTAGGCAAAATATAGCATGGGATCTTATCTTTCTACGATTTCTATATTTTTTTCATTTACAAATTTAAGTATCTTTGAATTACATTCATCAATTTTACTTTGGTTTTCAGATCTTAAAACAATCGAGACTCCAAGTTTTCCAGCTTGAAAGAAAGGATAACTACCTATTTCAACATCTTTATTTTCATTTTGAACTTTAGTTAATGACTCGGCAATTTCACTTTCAACGGTTCGTAAACTTATCGTTTTACTTATAATTGGATCACCTCCAACAATATCATTTTTTAAACCACCTAACATAGATTTTAAAATTGAAGGAACTCCAGGGAGACAATAAACATTTTCAACATTAAATCCTGGTGCGCCGCTAGTTGGATTTAAAATTAAATTAGCATTTGATGGCATCCAAACCATTTTTTGTCTTCCTTTATTAAATTCACCAGGTTTATAGTAAGCTTCTAGAATTTTATAGGCTTCTTTATGAATTTCATATTTTAGTTCAAAAGCTTTTGAGACGGACTCTGCTGTAATATCATCATGAGTAGGTCCAATACCACCAGTAGTAAAAACATAATTATAATTATTTCTTAAATGATTAAGAGTTGAAATTATTGTTTCTTCAACATCTGGAATTATTCTCACCTCTCCAACTTTAACACCTATAGAATTTAACCAAGTAGCAAGCGTGCTTGTATTTGTGTCTTGTGTTCTTCCAGAAAGAATTTCATTGCCAATTATTAATATAGCAGCATTAACTTTAGTTTCTTTGATCATTATAAGAATGTATAATCCATATATGAAATTTACCAAGCCTTTAATAAAAGGCAAATTAATCAAAAGATACAAACGTTTTTTTACAGACGTTAATGTTGATGGAGTCAAAGTAACAGCTCATTGTCCTAACACTGGTTCAATGAAAGGGTTGCTTGATGAGGGAAATGAGGTTCGCTTACTTAAGCATGATGATCCAAAAAGAAAATTAAAATATGGTTTAGAAATAATTAAAGCAAATAAAAATCTTGTTGGTGTTAATACGCATATGGCAAACAAAATTGCTAAGCATGCTTTAGAAAATAATCTAATTAAAGAATTTCAAAATCTTGATCAAATAAAGAGCGAGGTATTTTTCAATGATGAAACAAGATTTGACTTTTATTTAGAAAAGAAAAAATCAAAGATGTTTTTAGAGGTAAAGAATGTCACTTTATTTAGAGATAAAAAAACTTCTGAATTTCCTGATGCTGTGACTTCAAGAGGCTCAAAACATCTATTAACTCTTATTGATGCCACAAAAAAAGGTTATAAAGCTTATTTGTTATTTCTAGTACAAATCCAAAATATGGAAAACTTTAAAATAGCTAAAGATATTGATAGTGAATATTACAAAAATTATTTAAAAGCAAAGAAAGCTGGTGTTAATTTTTTAGCATATAGATGCAAAATAAATTCGAAAGAAATTTTTATAGAAAAAAAACTAAAAATTATTGATGAGTAGTTATACAGAAAAATTTGAAAAAATGAGGGTAGCTGGTAAACTTGCAGCTCAAACCCTTGATATGTTAACAGATAATATCAAAGAAGGAATTACAACTGATCAAATAGATAAACTTGGATATGAATTCATTAGAGATAATGGTGGATATTCAGCTCCACAATTTTATAGAGGTTTTAAAAAATCATTATGCACTTCTTTAAACCATGTGGTTTGTCATGGTATCCCTGGAGACAGAGTTTTGAGAGATGGCGATGCAATAAATATAGATGTAACTGCTATTGTTGATCATCATTATGGCGACACCAGTAGAATGTTTTGTGTTGGTGAAACCTCAGTTAAAGTAAATAATCTCATTGATGCAACTTATAATTCAATGATGAACGCCATTAAGATATTAAAACCAGGATTAAGATTAGGAGACATTGGTTATTCAATTCAATCTTATGTGGAAAAAAAAGGTTATTCTGTTGTAAGAGATTTTTGTGGTCATGGAATAAGCACTATTTTTCATGAGCCTCCAAATGTTTTACATTATGGAAGTAAAAATTTTGGAATGGAGCTTAGACCAGGTATGACTTTTACAATTGAACCAATGATTAACGCGGGCAAATTTCAAACAAAAATGTTGAGTGATGGATGGACAGCGGTAACAAAAGATAAATCTTTATCAGCACAATTTGAGCATACTGTGGGTATTTCTGAAAATGGATATGAAATTTTTACAGAATCTGCTAAAGGTTATACGAAGCCTCCATATTAATAATGATAAAAAGATACTCTAGAAAAGAACTCACTGATATTTGGTCAGAAGAGAATAAGTATAAAATTTGGTTAGACGTAGAAATTGCTGCAGCTGAAGCAATGGAAAAGTTAGGTCATATTCCAAGGGGTGTTGCGTCTGTTGTTAAAAAGAAAGCAAAAATCAATGTAAAAAGAATTCATCAAATAGAGGCTGATGTTAAACATGATGTAATTGCATTTTTAACTTCAGTTACTGAAAAAGCTGGAATTAAAGCAAGATACCTCCACCAAGGTATGACATCATCTGATGTATTAGATACAAGTTTTAATATTCAACTTGTTCAATCTGGAAAAATTTTACTCCAAGGTCTTGATAAAATTCTAGGTGTTTTAAAAAGACAGGCTAAGAAACATAAATTTACTCCTTGTATGGGGAGAAGTCATGGAATTCACGCCGAACCAGTTACGTTTGGTTTAAAACTTGCATCTTTCTATGAAGAATTCAAAAGAAACAAAATAAGATTAAAAAGCGCAATTGAAGAAGTTTCGACATGTGCAATCTCAGGAGCTGTAGGAACATTTGCTAACATAAATCCGAGTGTTGAAAAACATGTTGCTAAAAAATTAAGGATGAAAGTGGAACCCATTTCTACTCAGGTAATACCAAGAGATAGACATGCTTATTATTTTTCAGTTTTAGGAATTATTGCAGGATCAATCGAAAGAGTTGCAATCGAAATAAGACATTTGCAAAGAACTGAGGTTTACGAACTGCAAGAATATTTCTCAAAAAAGCAAAAAGGATCATCTGCAATGCCACATAAAAAAAATCCAATATTAAGTGAAAACTTAACTGGTCTTGCAAGGATGGTAAGGAGTGCTGTTATCCCTGCTCTTGAAAATATAGCGCTTTGGCATGAAAGAGATATTTCACATTCAAGCGTTGAAAGAAATATAGGACCAGACGCTAATATTACATTAGATTTTGCATTAGTGAGACTTTCTAATCTTTTAGATAATATGATTGTTTATCCAAAAAAAATGCTTGAAAACTTAAATTTAACAAAAGGGTTAATTTTTTCTCAAGAGGTAATGTTAGAATTAACTAAATCAGGGTTAAGTAGAGAAAAATCTTATAGAATTGTGCAAAACTATGCAAAAAAATGTTTTAGTGAAAATCTAAATTTAATTGATGTAATTAGACAAGATAAATTCATAATGTCTAAAATTTCTGAAAAGAAATTAAAAACTATATTTAGTTATGCAAAACATTTCAAAAATGTAAATTTGATATTTAGAAGAGTATTTAAATAATGAAAAAAGGTAAAAAACTTTACGAAGGAAAAGCGAAAATAATTTACGCTACATCTGATAAAAGTTTAGTAATTCAATACTTCAAAGATGATGCAACAGCTTTTAATAACCAAAAAAAATCTCTTATTGAAGGTAAAGGTGTTTTAAATAATAGAATATCTGAACATATACTTACAAATCTAAAACAAATTGGAATTAAAAATCATTTAATAAAAAGATTAAATATGCGTGAACAAATCATCAAACATGTTGAAATCATTCCAATTGAATTTGTATTAAGAAATGTTGCAACTGGTTCAATTACCAAAAGGTTAGGTATTGAAGATGGAACAGTTCTTAAAGAACCTTTAATTGAATACTGTTTGAAGGATGACAAATTAGGTGATCCATTAATTTCTGAAGAACACATTTTAGTTTTTGAATGGGCAACCAAAAAAGAAATAGAGAAAATTAAAAAAATGGTTCTTCGTATCAATGACTTTATGGTTGGTATGTTTAGAGGTGTTGGGATTAAATTAATTGATTTCAAATTAGAATTTGGAAGAATAAAATTAAATGGAAGAAATGAAGTGATATTAGCTGATGAGATAAGCCCTGATACCTGTAGGTTGTGGGATAGTATTACTGACAAGAAAATGGATAAAGATAGATTTAGAAAAGATTTAGGTGATTTAATACCGGCTTATACGGAGGTTGCTAGAAGATTAGGTATCTTACATGAACAATCTAATGTATCTGCAGTGAACGTAACAAAACTTTCAAGCGTTAAGAAAAAAAGGAAATGAAAATCTCAGTAATCATTACTCTAAAACAAGATGTATTAGACCCCCAAGGTAAAGTTATAAAACAAACTCTTAAAGGTATGGGGTTTGATAATATTGATGAAGTAAGACAAGGAAAATATTTTGAAATTAATGTTAATGAACAAGATGAAAATAAAGCTAAAGCTCAGGTTGAAGAAATGTGTAAAAAACTTTTAGCAAATCTTGTAATCGAAAATTATAAAATTCTTTAAACTCAATAATGAAATCAGCAGTAATTACTTTTCCAGGTTCAAATTGCGATAGAGATATGCATGTCGCATTAAACAAATTTGGCTTTAAAAATAAAATGGTATGGCACAATGACAATGAGATACCAAAATCTGATTTAGTAGTGCTTCCTGGAGGTTTTTCTTATGGAGATTATTTAAGATGTGGAAGTATGGCATCAAAATCTAAGATAATGAGATCTGTAATTGATTTTGCAAAGTCCGGGGGTTTAGTTATGGGAATTTGTAATGGGTTTCAAATTTTAGTTGAAACAGGTTTGGTTCCAGGTGTTTTACTAAGAAATAAATATTTAGAATTTATTTGTAAAAATGTATTTGTAAAAGTTAATGACAAAGATAGCTCATATTTTAAATATCTCGATAAAAAAGTACTTGAGTTTCACATTGCCCATAATGAAGGAAATTATTTTTGCAGCAAAGATCAATTAAAAGAAATAGATGATAATAACCAAGTTGCAGTTTATTATTGTAATGAACAGGGTCAAGTTGACGAACAATATAACCCTAATGGATCAATAAAAAACATAGCAGGGATTTTTAACAAAGAAAAAAATGTTCTTGGAATGATGCCCCACCCTGAAAGAATGATTGATAAGAATTTATCAGGTGAAGATGGCTCAATATTTTTTGAAAATTTAATAAACAATATCAAATAATGGAAGTAAACGAACAAGTCGCATTAGATCATGGTCTTAAAAAAGATGAATATGCTAAGATTTGTGAGTTATTGGGAAGAACGCCAAATATTACAGAACTTGGTATTTTTTCTGCAATGTGGAATGAACATTGCTCCTATAAATCTTCAAGATTACATTTAAAGAAATTACCAACTAAAGGTAAAAAAGTAATTCAAGGGCCTGGAGAAAATGCTGGTGTTATTGATATAGAAGATGATGATGCAATTGTATTTAAGATAGAAAGTCATAATCACCCTTCTTTTATTGAACCCTATCAAGGAGCTGCAACGGGTGTTGGTGGTATAATGAGAGATGTTTTTACAATGGGTGCTAGACCTATTGCCAACCTTAACTCAATACATTTTGGCTCAACTCATCATAAAAAAACTAAAAATTTATTAAGAGGTGTTGTTCATGGAATTGGTGGATACGGAAACTGTATGGGCGTTCCAACAATTGCTGGTCAAACAAGTTTTGATAGTTCTTATAATGGCAATATCCTAGTTAATGCAATGACTCTAGGTTTAGTTAAAAAAAATAAAATTTTTTATTCAAAAGCTGCTGGTCTTGGAAAACCTGTGATTTATGTTGGATCAAAAACAGGTCGCGATGGAATTCATGGAGCAAGTATGGCCTCTGCAAGTTTTGATGATAAAATTGAAGAAAAAAAACCAACTGTACAAGTTGGAGATCCTTTTACTGAAAAGCTTTTACTTGAAGCATGTCTTGAATTAATGGCGGGAGATTCAATTATTGCAATTCAAGATATGGGTGCAGCAGGATTAACGTCTTCAAGTATTGAAATGGCTTCAAAAGGAAATTTAGGAATTGAAATTAATTTAAACAAAGTTCCTTGCAGAGAAAGTAAAATGTCTCCTTATGAAATTATGCTTTCTGAAAGTCAGGAAAGAATGTTGATTGTATTAGAAAATGGCAAAGAAGATCTTGCAAAAAAAATTTTTGATAAATGGAATTTAGATTTTTCAGTAATTGGTAAAACAACAGATACCAAAAGAATAGAATTATTCTTTGATGACGAAAAAGTTGCAAACATTCCAGTTAACATTCTAGTTGAAAATTCACCCATGTATGACCGTAAATGGAAGAAAGCAAAATTACCTAAGAAAAACAAAATACCAAAAAAAGATTTAACAAATTTAAAATTTAAAGATGTTTTAAAGAAAATATTATCTAATCCAAATATTTGTAGCAAACAATGGATTTGGGAACAATATGATCATACTGTCATGGGAGACACCATTCAAAAACCAGGTGGTGATAGTGGTGTAGTGAGAGTTCATGGAACGAATAAAGCAGTAGCAGCTTCAGTGGACTCATCTGCTGTTTATTGTTGGGCTCATCCATTAACAGGTGGAAAACAAGTAGTTTGTGAAAGTTTTAGAAATCTAATTTCAGTAGGTGCAAAACCAATTGCAATAACAAATTGTCTTAACTTTGGAAGTCCCGAGAATGTGGAAAATATGGGAGAGTTTGTTGAATGCGTTGAAGGTATTGGAGAAGCAAGTAAATATTTAAACTTTCCTGTAGTTTCAGGAAATGTATCTTTTTATAATCAAACAAAAGATGTTGGAATAAAACCTACTCCTGCAATAGGTGGTGTTGGCTTAATTAAAGATTATTCGAAAATGATCACCATGGAATTTAAAGAAACTGGTAATTTTGTTTTGGTTATTGGTAAAACTGAAGGTCACATAGATCAAAGTTTATTCGCAAGAAATATATTGGATGAAAAAAATGGTCCCCCTCCAGAAATAAATCTGTTTAATGAAAAAAATAATGGAGAAACTTTATTAAAACTTATTGAAAATGATTTAATTAAAAGTGCGCACGATGTTTCTTTAGGTGGAATTATTGTAGCAATATCGAAGATGTGTATTAAAGGTAACAAAGGAATAGATATTAAAAAACCTAAATCTTTAATAAATGAATTTGAGTATTTTTTTGGAGAAGATCAAGGGAGATATATCATTGAAGTAACTAAAGATAATTTGAAAAAAGTAACAAATTTATTAACTAAAAACTCAGTTCATTATGATCAACTTGGAGAAATTAAAGAAAAAAACCTAACAATTGATAAAAAAACTGATCTTTCAGTTGACGATTTAAAAACATTTAATACAAGTTGGCTTAAGGATTACATGAGTAAATAATATGGCAATGGATTTAAAAGAAATTGAAAATTATATAAAAGAAGCTTTACCTAATGCTATTGTAGAAATACAAGATTTAGCAGGTGATGGAAATCATTACTCTGCAATTGTAACAGCGCCTGAATTTTCAGGTAAATCAAAAATTGAACAGCATAAAATGGTTTATAATTCTCTTAAGGGGAAAATGGGAAATGAACTGCATGCGCTAGCAATTAAAACAAAGGAAAAATAAATTATGAATGACAATATCAAAAATATGATTCAAAATGAAATTGATAACAATGAAGTGTGTTTATTTATGAAAGGCACACCTGATGCACCTCAGTGTGGATTTTCAATGGCCGTATCTAACATGTTAAAAATTCTTGAAGTAAACTTTAAAGGTATCAACGTATTGGAAAACCAAGAACTAAGAGATGGAATTAAAGTATTTAGTGACTGGCCTACTATCCCACAACTTTATATTAAAAAAGAATTTGTAGGTGGTTGCGATATTGTAAAAGAAATGTTCGAAAACGGTGAGTTGAAACAAACTCTTGAGGCTAAAGGGATAAATTTTAAAAAATAATTATCTAGAGTAATATTCAATTACTAAATTTGGTTCCATCATTACTGGATATGGAACTTCTTCAAACTTAGGTACTCTTACAAATTTAAGTTTTTTATTTTTCTCATCCATTTGGATGTATTCTGGAATCTCTCTTTCTTTGCTAGCAAGAGCGATATCTATAATTGCCAATTGTTTTGATTTATCTCTAATTTCAATTGAATCTTCTTCTTTCACTAAGTAACTAGCAATGTTCACTTTTTTTCCATTTACTTTAACGTGATTGTGATTGATTAATTGTCTTGCTGAAAATATTGTAGTTGCAAATTTTGCTCTGTAAATTACTGCATCTAATCTTCTCTCTAATAATCCAATTAGATTTTCGCTCGTATCGCCTTTAAGCATTGTAGCTTTTTGATACATATTTCTAAACTGTCTCTCATTCATGTTTCCATAATAAGATTTTAATTTTTGTTTTGCTTGTAACTGAATACCATAATCTGAGGGTTTAGATGTTTTTGTTTGACCGTGTTGTCCAGGTCCATATGCTCTGGTGTTAAATGGGCTTTTTGGTCTACCCCATAAGTTTACCTTTAATCTTCTGTCTACTTTATGTTTAGAGTTTAATCTTTTTGTCATATGATGTCGGCTTTATAAACTTAGTTTTTGGTTTGTCAATCAACGTTTTTTTCCCAAACTAGCAAATACGCTGGATAAAATTCGAGTTTCTTTATCAGATAATTCCATTTTATAGAAAATATTCCTCAAATTTTCTAACATGATAGGTTTTTTCTCTTCAGGCTTGAAAAAGTTAATTGAATCGAGATTTTGGATACAAAGGCTAGCCATAGCTAATATCTCTTGTCTAGATGCAGATTTAACTTTTTTTGATCTTTTATAATCAAAAGACTTTGATTTTAAAATGCTAGAAACATACTGAGCAATGATAATTAAGCTATGAGATAAATTTAAAGATTTAAATTGAGGATTAGTTGGAATTTGAAGTGTGTAATTTGCATAACTAATTTCATTATTTGATAATCCTGATGCTTCAGATCCAAATAAAAAGCCAACTTTCTTATTAAAATCAATTTTTTTCAAATCCTCTAATGAAATATGTTTGATGTTCTTATTTCTAAATCTTGCTGATGTAGCTATTAAATAATCTATTTTTTCTACAGCTGGACCTAATTCATCAAATATTTTAGATTTATCAATAATATTTTTGGCTCCAACTGATGTAGCTAGTATCTTATCATTTGGATAAATAGGCTTTGGATCAACCACAGTTAAATTACTAAAGTTGAAATTTTTTAAAGCTCTGGCACAAGCTCCTATGTTTTCAGATAATTGAGGTTTATGAAGAATAAAAGTAATGTTCTTTGTTTTCACAGTTATTTACTAGCTGGAGCATTATCTTTAAATAATTTGTAATCCAAACTATCTATTAATGCTTTAAAAGATGCATCAATTATATTTGGAGATACACCAATTGTGAACCAATTTTTACCTTTCGAGTCTGTACTCTCAATTGAAACTCTTGTTACTGCTTCTGTTCCAGTATTTAAAATCCTTACTTTGTAGTCTACTAATTTTAAATCTTTTAAATACTTTGAATATTTTGAAATTTTATCAATGTTATTTCTAATAGCATTATCTAATGCATTAACTGGACCGTTCCCTTCACCTTCACAAACAATTGTTTCGCCATCTACTTCTAATTGTGCTTTTGCAGAAGAAATAATTTCACCAGATTTATTCTTCTTAACTCCAACATCATACTCGTTAATTGAAATATATCTTGGTATCTCACCCATTATTCTTCTTGCTAACAATTCAAATGATGCATCAGCACCATCATAACTATAACCAATAAATTCTCTGTCTTTTACTTCGTCTAATAGTTTTTTTATTTTTGGATTATCTTCTTCAAAATCAACATTTAAACTTTTCAATCTTGAAACAATGTTTGATTTTCCTGATTGATCTGACACAACAATATTTCTTGAGTTGCCAACTTCTTCAGGATCAATATGTTCATAAGTTTTAGGATCCTTTTGTACAGCTGAAACATGCAATCCTCCTTTATGAGAAAAAGCTGCTGCACCAACATAGGGTAAATGTTTATTTGGTTTTCTATTCAAAATTTCATCTAGCAATCTTGAACATTGAGTTAAATTTTTAATGTGATTTGATTTAATATTCATTTCAAATTTATCATAAAAATATTTTTTTAAATAAAAAGTTGGAATTAATGACATTAAATTAGCATTACCACATCTTTCACCTAAGCCATTTATGGTACCTTGAACTTGTCTTACACCTGCCATTACAGCAGCTAAAGAGTTTGATACTGCATTTCCTGTATCATTATGTGCATGGATACCTAAATTTTTTCCTGGAATAAACTTTGTAACTTCTGAGACAATATTTGAAACTTCATGAGGTAAAGTTCCTCCATTGGTATCACAAAGTACAATCCATCTTGCACCTTTTTCATAAGCAGCTTTTAAACAGGAAATTGCATAATCTTTATTTGCTTTGTAACCATCAAAAAAATGTTCTGCATCAAACATGAATTCTTTTTTTTGTTCAACAAAATGCGATGCACTCTCGCTTATATTAGATAAATTTTCATCATTAGAAATTCCTAATGCAACATCAACATGAAAATCCCAAGATTTTCCAACCAAACAAACTGCATTAGTATTTGAATTCATTAAAGCAGATAAACCAGGATCATTTTCTGCACTTCTTCCAGATCTTTTAGTCATACCAAAACAAGTTAGGACTGCATTTTTAAAGTTATGTTTTTTTTGAAAAAATTCTGTATCTGTTGGATTTGCACCTGGCCATCCACCTTCAATATAATCAACACCAAGATTGTCTAACGCAGATGCTATTTTTTCTTTATCATCTACTGAAAAATCTACACCTTGTGTTTGTGCACCATCTCTAAGTGTTGTATCAAAAATGTATAATCTCTCTTTACTCATTTAAATTTCCAGACGGTTTTACCATCTTTGTCTTCTATTAAAACACCTTTGTCTAAAAGTTCATTTCTTATCTCATCTGCTTTTTGATAGTTTTTTTCAGCTCTTGCTTTATTTCTTTCATTAATCTTATCTTCAATTTCCTTCTCAGATAAAGAAGCATTTTTTTTCTTAAAAATTACCCACTCTTCTTTTGTTTCAGTTAAAAAACCTACAAACTTACAAGCAGATATAAAAGTTTTTTTATCATCATCTGTTCCATTTACTGCGCTATCATAAAGTTTATGAAGATTAGCAATATAGCCTGGCGTGTTCAAATCTTCATATAGAGGTAAAATTATTTCATCTGTTATACTAACCGTTTCAAATTTTTGATCATAAATTTTGTACCATTTATCAAGTGTGTTTTGACAATCTTTTAAAAGTTTATCGTTCCAATCCAAAGGTTGTTTGTAATGCGCACTCATTAAGGCAAATCTAATTACCTGACCACTGATGTTGCCTTCTCTAAAATTTTTTATCTTTATAATGTTGCCTTGAGACTTTGCCATTTTTTCATTCGACTTTGTAAGGAAAGCGTTGTGAACCCAATAATTTGCAAATGTTTTGGTGCTATTAGCGCATCTTGATTGAGCTATTTCATTTTCATGATGAGGAAAAATTAAATCTATACCTCCTCCATGAATATCAAATTCATCTCCTAAAAATTTCTTAGACATTGCAGAACATTCTAAATGCCAACCAGGTCTTCCTCTCCCCCATGGAGAATCCCATCCTGGTTCATCTTCATTTGAAGGTTTCCATAAAACAAAATCCTCAGAATTTTTCTTATTATCACTTACTTCAATTCTAGAACCAGCAATTAACTCATCTAATTTTTTATTTGAAAGTTTTCCATAGTCTTCAAATTTTTTAACTTCAAAATAAACATGCTTTTCATTTTCATAAGCAAAACCTTTTGAGATCAAAGTTTTTGTCATCTCAATCATTAAATCAATATGTTCAGTCGCTTTTGGTTGGTGATTGGGCTCTTCACATTTTAAAAACTCACAATCTTCAGCAAAGCTTTTAATAATTTTGTCAGTAAGTTCTTTTATTGAAATATTATTTTCTTTTGCAAAATTAATAATTTTGTCATCTACATCAGTGATATTTCTTACATAATTTACTGATTTAAATTTATTTTTTAAAACTTTGAATAAAATATCAAATATGACTAGTGGCCGAGCATTACCTATGTGAGGATCATTGTATACAGTAGGTCCACAAACATACATTCTAACATTATTATCATCCATAGGAACAAATTGTTCACGCTTGTTTGATAAATTATTTGTTAAATAAATTTCTTTAGCCATAAAAATATGAATATACTTAAAATTATGATTTGTGAATCAAATTGATTAGTTAGGAATTTTACACACTGGAATTGGCTCCATTTTGTGTAAATTTTGACTACGAATTTTTTCGTATTTTTCTCTGTGAGGAGAACTTGGATTTACCATAGCATCTTCAAGCTCAGGATATTTAAAACCTAATTGCCCTTCATCAGTTCTACCATCATCCCATAATCCATCAGTTGGATCAGCTTTAATAATTTCATTAAGTATACCCAGCTCTTTACCTAATTCCCAAACTTCTGTTTTATTGCAATCTGCTATTGGAGAAATATCAACTCCCCCATCACCATATTTTGTATAAAAACCTACTCCAAAATCCTCTACTTTATTTCCAGTTCCAACAACAATACCTTTATTAGCTGCAGCTACTTGATAAAGTGTTGTCATTCTTAATCTTGCTCTTGAATTTGCAAATCCATGCTCATTGTCAAATTTACTCAAACTTTTTGTAAAACTCTCAAATAAATTATCTAAATTTATTGTATGAGCTTCAACATTTTTAAAGTTTTCTAATAACCATTTTTGATGTTTTAAACTTAAATCATGTTGATTTGATTTTTGTTTAATTGGCATAGTAAGCACTATTGTTCTTAATCCTGTCATAGCACTTAGAGTACTTGAAACCGATGAGTCGATACCACCCGAAATTCCAATAACTAAAGACTCAGCCTTTGATGGCATTCCTAGTGCATAATCTTTAATCCAACTGGAAATGTATTTGACTTTTTCTGTGACGTTCATAGCTATTACATAAACAGACTATTGATTAAATTCAATATTCTAAGATGCCGCTTGAACTGCGTTTTTAGAATAACTGCTATTCTTTTTAATCTCATCTGAGATTAAAAAGGCTAATTCTAGAGCTTGATTAGCATTTAATCTTGGATCACAGTGTGTGTGATATCTAGATGACAAATCTTCATCTGAAATTTTTTGTGCGCCTCCAGTACATTCAGTAACGTTTTGACCAGTTAACTCAATGTGTAAACCACCAGCATAACTACCTTCACTTTGGTGACATTCAAAAACATTTTTAACTTCTTTTAATACATCATTAAAAGGTCTAGTTTTATATCCTGAAGTTGCTTTAATTGTATTTCCATGGCAAGGATCGCAAGACCAAATTACGTTTATACCTTCTTTTTTAATTGCTCTAATTAATTTTGGTAAAAACTTGGAAACTTTGTCATGACCAAATCTAGATATTAAAGTGATTTTACCTTTTTCATTTTGTGGATTTATTTTATTACATAAATTAATTAGATCTTGAGGTTCTAAAGTTGGACCACATTTAATTCCGATAGGATTTTCTATTCCTCTACAAAATTCAACGTGTCCACCATCTAATTGTCTTGTTCTATCCCCTATCCACACAAAATGAGCAGAAGTATCATGATTCTCTCCGGTAGTTGAATCTGTTCTCGTCATTGCCTCTTCATAAGGTAAATGCAAACCTTCATGCGAAGTCCAAAAGTTAACTGTCTTTAATCTTCTATTAAAGTCAGAATTAATTCCACAAGCATCCATAAATGCTAATGCCTTTTCAATGCTATCTTCTAATTCTTTAAATTTTTTTGCTTCAGGAGTATTTTTAATAAATCCTAAATTCCAAGTGTGAACTTTTTTCAAATCAGCAAATCCACCATGTGAAAATGCTCTAATTAAATTTAAAGTTGCTGCAGCTTGTGAGTAAGCTTTAAATAATCTTTTTGGATCTGGTATTCTTGCTTTTTCATTAAACTCAATACCATTAATATTATCACCAAGATAACTTGGTAACTCAACACCATCTTTTACTTCGATTGGTGAACTTCTTGGTTTAGAAAATTGACCAGCAATTCTTCCAACTTTAACAACTGGTAAAGAAGCTGAATAAGTTAGAACTAATGACATTTGTAAAATTAATTTAAAAGTATCTCTAATGTTATCTGGATTAAATTCTGCAAAACTTTCTGCACAGTCTCCACCTTGAAGAAGAAATGCTTTACCATCAACTACATCGGCTAATTGCGATTTCAAATGTCTGGTCTCACCAGCAAAAACTAATGGTGGAAAAGATCTAATTTTATTTAGAACTTGATCCAACTCTGCCTGATCAGGATAATCAGGAATGTGTTTTACAGGATAATCTCTCCAACTATTTATTTTCCAATTGCTCATAATTTTTTCAACTAGAAAGTGTTGTAGCAGAGATTAGAATTTATTCAACTGTGACTGATTTTGCTAAATTTCTAGGTTTATCTATGTCGTAACCATTATTTAAAGCAGAGTAATAAGCCAATTTCTGTAAAGGGATTGTTAATAAGAAAGGAAGCAGATCATCATCTGCACTTTCTACTTCAATTGTTTCCCAAATATTTTCAGGAATAACTTCATCTTTACTTTTATTTGTTATTAATAAAACTTTAGCACCTCTCGCTATTACTTCCTGCATATTAGAAATCGTTTTTCTGTAATAATTATCTCTTGGAGCAAGGACAACAACAGGCATACCTTCTTCAATTAAAGCTAAAGGCCCATGTTTCATTTCACCTGCAGGATAACCTTCAGCATGAACATAAGACAATTCTTTTAACTTTAATGCACCCTCTAATGCTATTGGAAAAGAAAAACCTCTACCCAAAAACATTGATCCTTTTGCTTCATTGAATGTTTTAGAAATAATCTGAATTTTGTTATCAAAACTTAAAGTCTCATTAATTAAATTTGGGAGTTTTTGAATACTAACAATCTTGCCTTTATATATATCTAAACTTAGAGTTTTATCTAAATTTCCAATTTTTAAGGCTAACAGATATAAAACCATTAATTGACCTAAGAAAGCCTTTGTTGAGGCAACACCAATTTCAGGACCACAGTGAATTGGTAAAACAAAATTTGAATCTCTTGCAATTGAGCTTTCTACAACATTAACAACTGAGCAAGTTTTTAAATCATTTTTGTTACATAATTCTAAAGCTGCATATGTGTCTGCAGTTTCACCTGATTGAGACACAAAAATATACAATCCATCTTTTTTAAATCTATTTTTTCTGTATCTGAACTCAGATGCGATATCGATATTTACATCTAGAGAAGTTAATTCTTCAAACCAGTATTTTGCCATCAAACAAGAATGGTAAGCTGTACCACAACCAATAAGTGTAATAGATGATATGTCTTTTATATCCCAAGGAAAATTATAAATATTTATCTCTTTATTTGCATTATCAATGTATTCCTTAATACAATTTTTAATTGTTGTTGGCTGTTCTTCAATTTCTTTAGCCATAAAATGTTTATAATCACCTTTTCCATAGTTTTCTTCATTAGAAGATAATTCTAAAACTTTTTTATTAATTTTAGTTCCCTTTTCATTGAAAAATTCTGTTTGATCTTTTTTTATTATGCAAAACTCACCATCATCTAAATAAGTAATTTTATTGGTCATTGATTTTAGAGCATAGGAGTCTGAACCTAAGTAATTTTCGTTAGGACCATATCCAACAGCTAATGGTGAACCTCTTCTTGCACCTACAATTAAATCAGGTTCATCTTTAAAAATTATCCCAAGTGCAAAACTACCAATAAGTTGTTTTAAAGTTTTAGTAACTGCATCAACAAGATTTAATTCTTTTAAATTTTCTGAAATTAAATGTACTATTACTTCTGTATCTGTTTGAGATTTAAATTTATAACCTTTGTTTAATAAGTATTTTTTTAACAATGTTGAATTCTCAATAATTCCATTGTGAACTACAGATACATTTTCTGATGAATGTGGGTGAGCATTAACAGTGTTTGGAACTCCATGTGTTGCCCATCTAACATGACCAATCCCTACAACGCCCTCTAAATTTTTAAGTGAAACATTTTTTTCTAACTTATCAACTCTGCCTTCAGTTTTAACTTCATTAATAAAACCATTAGATAAAGTGGCAATCCCAGCAGAGTCGTAACCTCTATACTCTAATTTTTTTAAAGAATTAATGATGGATGCTGAAACAGGTTTATGACTAGTTATCCCAATAATTCCACACATTTATTTTTTCTTTCTTTTGTAATTTTTTATTTCTAACTGATTTGCTCTTGTTAGTGCTAAAGATTTTTTATTTACTTTTTTAGTAATAACTGAACCAGCTCCTACAGTGCTATTATTTTCAATAGTAACCGGTGCTACTAAAGAAGAATTAGACCCTATGAATACATTATCTTTTATTTTTGTCTTATTTTTGTTTACCCCGTCATAATTACAAGTAATAGTTCCAGCACCTATATTAACTGATTTACCAATATCACTATCACCCACATAGGATAAATGATTTACTTTTGAATTTTTACCAACAACACTCTTTTTAACTTCAACAAAGTTTCCTATTTTAGATCCCTCTTTTAGTATTGTTTTAGGTCTAATTCTTGCATATGGACCTATCTCAACTTTATTCATTATGTTGCACTCTTCTAAGTGAGAAAAAGATTTAATTACTACATTACTTCCAATTTTTACTTTAGGTCCAAAAACCACATAAGGTTCAATGGTTACATTTTTTCCAATTTTTGTATCTTTTGAAAAAAAAATTGTTTCAGGGCCAACCATTTTAACTCCCTGTTTTAAAAACTTGTCTCGAATTTGATTTTGAGTTTTTTGTAAATTTGATTGTTTCATGTTTAAAAATCTTTATATTCATGTATTAGTGATACTTAACTCACAAAATATTTCTTAAAATAACCTTTTAATGACCAAAAAATTTACAATTTTATTTGATTTAGATGGAACTTTAGTCGATACGGCTCCAGATTTAATTCGAGCACACAATCATGTAATGAAAAAATTTGGTTATCCTACTAAATCAATTGAAGAGTTAAAGAATGCTGTTGGTAAAGGTGCTAAAGCAATGATGGCAAAGGCAAATGGTAAATGGCAGTGGTTTGATGAAAAAATTCAAAATAAAATGACAGATGAGTTTTTATCTTACTATGGTGAAAATATTTTACATGATAGTAAGCTTATTAATGGTGTCACAAAATTTTTAGAATGGTGTAAAAAAGAAAATATTTCTATGGCTGTGTGTACTAATAAAACTGAACATCTTGCTGTAGATCTCTTAAAAAAAATTGGGATATATGATTTTTTTGAATACGTGGCTGGTTATAATACTTTCGATTATTGTAAACCTGATCCAAGACATCTTACAAATATAATAGAAATTCTAGATGGTGATATTAAAAAATCTTTAATGATTGGTGATAGCGAAACAGATGCTAATGCTGCTAAGGCTGCAGGAATTCCAATGGTTTTATTAAAATATGGTTATACTGAAAAAAGATCTGAAGAAATTTATCACAATCACTTAATTAAGGACTATATAGGTGTTGAAAAAATCGTCTCAACATATCTTTAATATTGATTAATTAGATTTTAGGTCTAAAACACCGTCAGATTATGATAATTCATAAAGTTAAAGTTTATCCTTCAAAAATTCACTTACCAAAAAAAAATCAGCTTGCTTGGAAAATCGCAGAGATTGCAAGTGATAATGCAAAATTAGATAAGGCTGCAATTGAAATGGTAATCAATAGAATTATTGATAATACATCAGTAGCGATTGCATCGTTAAACAGAAGACCAGTTATTTCGTCTAGAGAAATGACTTTAAAACATTCTAGAAAAAACGGAGCAACATTGTTTGGAGTAAATTCTAAATTAAAGTTTGATTGTGAATGGGCAGCTTGGTCAAATGGAACTGCAGTTAGAGAATTGGATTTTCATGATACTTTTTTAGCAGCAGATTATAGTCATCCAGGAGACAACATCCCTCCTCTATTAAGTGTAGCTCAACAAAAAAAGAAAAGTGGTTTGGATTTACTTCGAGGAATTATTACAGCTTATGAAGTTCAAGTAAATCTTGTTAAGGGAATTTGTTTACATAAGCATAAAGTAGATCACATTGCGCATTTAGGTCCAAGTGTTGCTGCTGGACTTGGTACAATGTTAAAATTGAATACTGAAACTATTTATCAAGCAGTGCAACAAGCGTTACACACAACGGTTTCAACTAGACAATCTAGAAAAGGTGAAATTTCAAGTTGGAAAGCTTATGCACCAGCTCATGCAGGTAAACTTGCAATAGAAGCCGTTGATAGAGTAATGAGAGGTGAAGGTGCTCCAAGTCCAATTTATGAAGGTGAAGATAGTGTAATAGCAAGAATTTTAGATGGTAAAAAAGCCTTATATAAAGTTCCTCTTCCAAAAAAAGGTGAGACCAAAAAAGCTATTCTTGAAACATACACAAAAGAATATTCTGCAGAATACCAATCACAAGCATTAATTGATCTTGCTAAAATTCTTAGAAAAAAAATTTCAAACTTAAGTCAGATTAAAAAAATTGATATCCATACAAGTCATCATACACATTATGTTATTGGTACAGGTGCAAATGATCCTCAAAAAATGGATCCTAATGCAAGCAGAGAAACATTAGACCACTCTATCATGTATATTTTTGCAGTAGCTTTAGAAGATGGTGATTGGCACCATGTAAAATCATATACTAAAGCAAGAGCTAATAGAAAAAGTACACTTAAGATCTGGAGATCAATTAAAACTCATGAAGATAAAAAGTGGACTAGAAAGTATCATGATCCAAATCCAAAAAATAAATCTTTTGGTGCAAAAGTTATTGTTACTTTAAATAATGGTAAGAAAATAACTGAAGAACTAGATAGAGCAGATGCACATCCATATGGAGCTAGACCTTTTAAAAGAGAAAATTATATCAATAAATTTAGAATTTTAACTGAGGGTATTATTGATAAAAAAGAAAGTGAAAGATTTTTAAAAGTTGTCCAAAATCTTAAAAATCTAAAATCAGGTCAGTTAGATAAGCTAAATGTAGAAGTCAGAAAATCTAAAATTAAAAGAAATTTAAAAGTTGGAATATTTTAATGCACTTTGTTGAAAAAGAGCCAAGTCAAAAGAGAAAAGATTTTTCAGATAAACTTAAAACAAATAAAATTTTACGAGTACCTGGTGCTTATAATCCTCTTACAGCGAAATTAATTGAAGAAATTGGATATGATGCTGTTTATGTATCAGGTGGTGTGATGGCTAATGATCTTGGTTTTCCAGATATTGGTTTAACAACTCTACAAGATGTAAGTACTAGATCATATTTAATTTCAAGAGTAACTAATCTTCCAACAATTGTTGATATTGATACAGGTTTTAAATCTTGCAAAGAAACAATTGAAACTTTTGAAGAATTTGGAATTACAGCAGTTCACCTTGAAGATCAAATTGAAAGAAAAAGATGTGGACATCTTGATAATAAAGAACTGATCTCTACTGAAGCAATGGTTAAAAAAATTAAAGAGTGTGTTGATGCAAAAAAAGATGACAACTTTAAAATTATTGCAAGATCAGATGCTAAAGGTGTAGAGGGTATCGATAAAATGATTGAAAGATGTAAAGCTTATATTGATGCTGGAGCTGAGATTGTGTTTCCTGAGGCTTTATATGATGAAAAAGATTTTGAAAAAGTTAGAAAGGAACTTTCATGTTATTTATTAGCTAACATGACTGAATTTGGTAAATCAAAATTATTTAACTATAAAGAATTAGAAAATTTTGGTTACAACATAGTTATTTATCCAGTTACAACTCAACGTTTAGCGATGAAAAATGTAGAGGATGGTTTAAGAGACATTTATGCAAATGGACACCAGAATAATATTATTGATAAAATGCAAACTAGGAAAAGATTATATGAACTTGTTGAATACGAAAAATACAACAGTTTAGACGAAAAAATTTATAACTTTAGTACGGAAGGACATGAATAATGAGTGAAGATATTAAAAAAGGATTACTAGGTATTGTTGTTGATGAAACTGAAGTTTCAAAAGTAATGCCTGAAATTAACTCTCTTACTTACAGGGGCTATGCTGCTCAAGATTTATGTCAGTATTGTAAATTTGAAGAAGTAGCTTACTTAATTTTAAACAAAGACCTTCCAAATACTATTCAACTTAGAAAATTTGAAAAAGAAGAAAAAGGAAATAGAGAGTTATCAAAAAATTTATACGAAATTATAAAACACATGCCAAAAAAATCTCACCCAATGGATGTTGCAAGAACTGCTGTCAGTGTAATGGGATTAGAAGATAAAGAAACTTCAGACTCTTCACCTGAAGCAAATATGAGAAAGGCATTAAGAATTTTTGCTAAAACACCTACTGCTTTAGCTGCTTTTTATAGAATAAGAAAAGGTAAAAAAATCATTAAACCTAAAAAAGATTTAACTTTTGCAGAAAACTTTTTCTACATGTGTTTTGGAAAAGTTCCTCAAAAAGAAATAGTAAAAGCATTTGATGTTTCATTAATTTTATATGCAGAACACAGCTTTAATGTTTCGACATTTACTGCAAGGACAATCACATCAAGTTTATCTGATATTCATGGTGCAATCACTGGGGCAATAGCAAGTCTAAAAGGGCCATTACATGGAGGCGCAAATGAAGAGGTAATGCATATGATGAACAAGATTAAAAAGCCTGAAAACGCATTAAAGTGGATAAATAATGCATTGGAGAATAAAGAGGTGGTGATGGGATTTGGACACAGAGTTTATAAAAGTGGCGATTCAAGAGTCCCTACCATGAGAGAATATTTCGGTAAGGTCGCTAAAATCAAAAAAGATAAAAAATTTGAAAAAATCTATGACATTGTAGAAAAGGTAATGATTGAGAAGAAAAATATTCATCCAAATGTAGATTACCCTACTGGACCCACATATCACTTGATGGGATTTGATACAGATTTCTTTACTCCTATCTTTGTAATATCAAGAATTACTGGTTGGTCTGCTCATATTATGGAGCAACATGCTGCTAATAAATTAATAAGACCTCTTGCTAGTTACAAAGGAAGTAAACATAGACAAGTTTTAGAATTAAATCAGAGATAAATATTTTAGCTACTAGGAATATTTAAAAAAAATTTATAGATTTATTTTTTAATTATTATAACAAGTAAAGATTTTCCAAATAAATTGAAAAATATTTTATCTAATAATCTAGATAAAGGTATTAAACTATTCCAAATTTTAATTTTTCTATTAAAATTTTTTTTATAATTTTTTGAAAATATTTTAGATAATAGCGAAAGTAAATAACCTACACTGTCATAGTAAGTCATTTTAAAATTTGAATAATTTAGTTTTTTAATTAGTTTTAAAATACTATTTTTATCATATCTTCTAAAGTGATTTACTTCTTTATCAAATTCTGAATATAAATGTTGAAATGCAGGAACATTAACTATTAATTTACCACCTGATTTTAATGATTTAAATGCTTTTGCTATTTCTAGATCATCTTTTTCAATATGTTCTAAAACGTCTAAATAAATAATCGTATCATAAATATTTTCATCAGCAAAAAATAATTGATTTTTTATAGATATATATTTGTTATGAGAATATTTGATTTTTAAATTTTGATATAAATTTTTTGATGGTTCGTATAAGTCTATTTGTTTAGCTTTTTTTATATAAAGATTTAAATTTTCTCCATTTCCTGGACCAACTTCTGCGATATAACCATTCACATCGTTCTTAATTAAACTATTTTGATAATTTCTAAAATTGTAAGAATTATCAAAATGTTCTAGTTCCCATCCTTCATATTTAATATCATTCATAAAAATTTGTATTCTTTATATCATTATAAAGATATACACAATTTAATATTAACTAATAATGTTTAAATTAAGGTTACTAAAACAAATCAATTTAAATTTTTTTATTTTAAAAGATTTATTTTAATAATCTATTTCCAACCTTGCAAATATAATCATTTTCTTTATTTGTTAAAGTTAATACTAATAGTAAATAAAAACCATATTGATTCAAATATTCTAAATTTTTAAATTTTTTTGATTTACCTAAATTTAAATCATTTAAACTTTTTGTTTATACATAGGTCAAAAAAATGTAATGTTTCATTATTATATTCTCTTAGCCTTTTTGAAATTTTTTTTTATCTATTTTTAAAGATTTGTTTCTAATTAATATACTAATTACATAATAAATATTTTCTGAATATTTATTTTTAGGTTTTGGGAGAAAAATATTCTAATTTTGTAATAATTTAGAATAATATCTGCTTTTTTTTATATCGAGCTTAATAATTTTCTTTAATCTTTTTAATTGATTTAATCCTAATCTTGAAGTAATTGAAGTTATATTATATCAAAAAAAAAATATTTTTTCACGAAATCAAAATAAAATGATCAAAGATTTAATAGACTCAGTTTCATCTATTATTATTGGAAATGAGGATAAAATTAAAATTTCAGTTGCAACAATATTTTCTGGTGGACACATACTTATTGAAGATTTACCGGGAACAGGAAAAACTACATTTGCAAAATCATTAACTAAAGCACTAAATTTAAAGTTTAAAAGAATTCAATTTACGTCAGATTTATTGCCTAGTGATATAATTGGTTACACATATTTAAAAGATAATGAATTTCAAATAAATAAAGGTCCTATTTTTACCAACATTGTTTTAGGAGATGAGTTAAATAGAGCAAGTCCTAAAACGCAGAGTGCTTTTTTAGAGGCTATGGAAGAAAAAACAGTTACCATAGATAAGGAAACATTTAATCTACCTAATCCATTTTGTGTTATTGCAACACAAAATCCCTCAGATTTATCTGGGACTTCTTTATTACCTGAGTCTCAACTTGATAGATTTATGGTTTCTTTTTCTTTAGATGAATTATCAGACAAACAACAGTTGGAATTATTAAAAAATGATTACATAAATTTTGAAATTAATAAAAATGATTTAGAGGCAAACTATATAGAAAAAATTCAAAAAATTAATCTAAGTGAAAATATTTATGAATATATTCAAAATATAAATAATTTTTTTAAATCAAAGTATAAAGAAATACACATTTCACCAAGATGCTTGAAACAAATTATATCTCTATCAAAATCTTTAGCATTCATTAATGGTAAAGATTATGTAACATTTCAGGATATTAAAGATATATTGCCCTTTATATTAAAACACAGAATAAATATAATTGAAAAAAATAAAGTTCTAAATTTTATCAAAGAGGAAGTTTTAGAAAAAGTAGATTTGCCTGATGATAATTAGAAAATGGAATGAACTAATTTTTAACCATTTAAAAATAAAATCTAATACTAATAAAAATAATCTTACAAAAAAAAATTTATATGTATTTCCTAACTTTAAAGGTTTTCAATTAGGAGCATTTATATTTTTTTCATTTGCTGCATCAATTTTTTATCAAAATAATGTTGGGCTTTTAATTTGTATAATTTTTTTTTCAGTATTTTTTATATCAATAATAATTTCATATCAAAACTTAAGTGATATTAGGATTGAGTCACTTACAAATTTAGTACCGTGTAACAAAAAAACTTATTTAGATTTCTTAGTAAAAAATTTAAGTCGAAGGAAAAAGCTAAATATTAATCTTAAATTTAATGGCAAAGAAAAAACTAATCTTGATTTAACAAAGGAAAAAAAAATAGAAATTGAAAACTTTTTTATAAGAAGAGGTAAAAAACAAATTCCACACATTGAAGTAAATTCTTTATTTCCTTTTGGAATAATAAAGTCATTTGGTATTATAAACTTTAAAGAATATATATATATTTACCCTGAACCAATCAAACCAGATTTGCAAATATTAAATAAATTCAAAATTCAAAATAAAATTAATGATGATGACTATGAATTTGACTCAATTGAAGAAGCTAAACAAGGTGAAAGTTTATCAAAAATTTCTTGGAAACATTATTCAATTAAGAATAAATTATTTGTAAAGAAATTTAATCATCTAAACAAAAAAAATACTGTACTTATAGATATAGATCGTTTGAATGAAAATGGATTAGAAAAAGCTTTATCAAATGCAGTTTTTCTAATTGAGTATTATTATAATCTTAAAATTAAATTTGCTTTAAAATATAAAGATTTTATTTCAGAATATTCAAACAGTCTTACACATAAAAATAATCTTCTAAAATTTACGGCAAATGTTTAAAATTAATTTACTAGATTATAAATTTAATTCTTATCTTCTTCTAATTTTTTCATTATCTTCAATTATTTTTGAAGTTGATTTAAAAAATCAAATTCTATTTGTATTAACTTTATTTTTTTGTGTTTTCCAAAATTTAAAAAACTATAAATTTAAAAAACTAATCTCTTCATTAGTTGCCTTAAGCGTAATTTATTTTCAATTTGAATTTAGTGATAGAACCATATCAAAAGAATTTTTTATAAATTTGATATTATTATTAGTTTTTATAAAATTTTCTGAAATTCAAAATAAACAAGATCATTATTTTTTCAATTTTACAGTAATCTTTTTAACAATTTCCTCGTTAATTTATGGGCAAGATTTTTTAAGTTCAATCAATTCTATTATTTTGATGTTCATAATTATTATTCATTTATATTCTTTAAATCAAAATAAATTAATAAACATCAATATTAAATATATTCTTAGATACACTTTAATTTCATTTTTTGGTCTTTCTATTATTGGAGTAATTTATCTGATGTTCCCAAGGTATGACATTAACTTAAAAATTTTTGATACCTCTTTAAATAATCTAGGAATACCAGAGGAAATTAAGCTTGGATCATTTACTGATATATCAAACAATGACAATGTAGTTTTTGTTTATACTCCCGATGAAAACTCCAATAATGAATTAACGTATTTTAGAGTAAAAATCTTTGATTTTTTAAGTAAGGAAAAAATTTGGATCAAAACCCCTAAGGTATCAATTGATCGACATTATAAAGATCAAATTTCATTAACAAAAAACCCAAATAAAAACATAAAAAAACATAAGTTAATTATTTATCCAAATAACAAAAAATGGTTACCAATTTTAAATAATTATGATTACGAAAATAGAATTGTGGTTAACGACTATTTAAATGGTACTGCAAAAATGAATAGCAAAATAGATAAAAAGAAAATTTTATTTATTAGTGATACAAAGTTTTCTGTTAACTTTGATACGAATTTTTTAAATTTTTACACTATTCTTAGCAAAAATTTATTTTCTGAAAGATTAAAACTATGGTCAGAAAATTTAAGAATTAATTCTAATTCAGATATAGATTATCTAAACAAATTAATGGGTCACTTTGGTAATGGTGATTTTTATTACACCCTTAGCCCTACTTCAGATGGAAATGATGATTATGAAAATTTTTTTTTCGAAACTAAAAGAGGCTACTGTGAATATTATGCTGGAATGTTTACAATTTTAGCTAGGATGCAAAATATACCCTCTCGAATTGTTACTGGATATCTTGGTGGTCAATATAATGAAATTGGAAACTTTTATACATTCAGACAAGCGGATGCACATTCTTGGGTTGAAGTTTATTTAGATGGTATTGGTTGGAAAAGATTTGACCCAACTTTAACAATTCCTAAAGAAAATATTTTAAGTTTTAATAATTATTCAAGTGAAAACATACAACCAAATTTCAAAGATACTGATAAAAAATTTTCAAAATTAGACCTAATTAAACTTTACTATAGTTATTTTGATTATTCTTGGACAAATAAATTTTTAGATTATGATAAAAAAACTAGAGATAATTTTTTACGAGAAAAAATTAACAATATTGAGTTAGATAAAAAATTTTATTTTAATATTATTTCAATATTTTTTATTTATTTAATATATGTTTTAACAAAATTAATCATTCTAAGAAAAATTTTATTCAATCTGATGTTTAAAAAAATAAAAAAAAGATATGGAATATTGAAAAATAATTTAACTCATCAACAAATATTTAATATTCTAAGTAATGATGAAAAAGTTGATTTAATGAATATTTTTGAGATTTATGAAAAACTTAAGTTTAGTAAAAATTATTCAGTTAATTTAAAAGAATTTTTTTTTATAAATATCAAAATATTAAAATTAGTTTTTCTAAGAGATAAAAAAAACCCTCTTTAAAAAAAGAGGGTTTTTTAAAAATTTAAAAAGTTAAAGATTAACTTTTACTGTAAAGTAAATACTTTTCCTTTTTCGTCACCAGTAGTACTTTCAGTACCAGCTGTTCCATAATATGTTACAATGAAATCACCATCAGCAGTTACTGTAGCAGCGTCTGCTTGACCAGCACTTATTGTAGCTCCAGCAGCTGTTCCAGCTGTTACTTCTGCGGCTGTAATAAGTCTGATATTGATTGTTCCTTTAGTAGTTGCACTACCGTTGTAAACAACCTGACTTGCTCCATCTGTAGCATATGGGTTTTTAAATACGTTTCCATATCCATCAGTTGCAAAATAACAAACGATACCTTGTAAGAATGCACCTAAGTTATTAGCTGCATTGTTCGCTGTATTGTCAAACTTTGTAGTCGATCCTGCACAGTTTGTATCGTAAGCATTAATTGCTCCTGAAGTAGTTTGAATTTGGTTATTTAAAAGAGTTAATTCTGTTTCAATAAATCTTTTTACAGAGTTATAGTTCGCTATAGCAACTCTTGATTTTGCTGAATCAGTATAACTTTGATAACCAACTATTCCAACACCAGCTAATACTCCGATAATCGCAACTACCACAAGTAGTTCAACTAGTGAGAAACCTTTTTGTAATTGTTTCATAATTATGATCCTTCTATTATTAAAATTATATATATATATAACGCTCTATCTATCAATTTTTTTGTTTATGTAAATGATTAATTTTTATCAATTTAATCATATTTTTTGACGGTTACATTAGACTTTTTGTTTTACTTTTAGATATAATTTTAATTATTTAATTAATAATTTTTTCGCTATCTCATCTATAGAAGACTCATTTTCTTTAATCCAATCCCTGGATTTTTTTGAAATTGTGCTTTTTACATATTTTTTAGCATCAAATAAATTATCAAATCTCTTTGTTACTCTTTTAAACTCTTTATTAATATCATTTGAGTTTATTTTATCTAAAACACTCTTAATTCTTTTTTAAGAGAAACAACTAATAATTTAATGTTAAGATATGAATATACATGCAAAAAAAAGAAATAAGTATTGTAATTCCTATATTAAATGAGGAAAAAAATATTTTCCCATTAACAAAAAAGATTATCTCAGATCTCAAAAAAATCAAATTTGAAATTATTTTTGTTGATGACAATTCTACTGATAATTCAAAAAGACAATTAAATTTATTAAAAGCAAAATATTCTTTTTTTAATCCTATATTCAGAAAAAAAAACCCTAGAGATTTAACTCAATCATGTTTCCTAGGAATCGAAAAAGCAAAATATAGAAATATTTTGATTATGGATGGAGATATGCAACATGATCCAAAATATATTAATAAGATGATAAATCTATTTAATACTCAAAATTTAGATTTAGTTATTGGAGCAAGAAAGTTAAAACATGGACCCAACAAAGGACTATCTGAAACAAGAAGATTTGCATCATTAATTCTTATATTTTTGTTTTCTTTCTTTAAAATAAAGACGTCAGACCCAATGAGTGGGTTTTTTTTATTTAAAAAAGAAATTTACTTAAAAAATAAGAATTATTATTTTGGAAAAGGCTTTAAAATATTAGCTGATGTTTTGGTAAATTCAAAAACTAGTTTAAAGGTAAAAGACGTTTTTATAAATTTTGAAAAACGTTTAGAAAACCGAAGTAAAATGAATTTTAAAATACTTTCAATTTTAATATTTTTTTATTTTAAAAGTGTTTTAAAAAAATTATTTATCTAAAAGTTTTTTCGCTATCTCATCTATAGAAGACTCATTTTCTTTAATCCAATCCCTGGATTTTTTTGAAATTGTGCTTTTTACATATTTTTTAGCATCAAATAAATTATCAAATCTCTTTGTTACTCTTTTAAACTCTTTATTAATATCATTTGAGTTTATTTTATCTAAAACACTCTTAATTTCAAATTCAGATAACTGAGCTTTTAATAAATCAAATTGTTTATCCATTTCTTCTTGAATTTTAGGGAACACTTTTTTCTGTAATTCTTCCGTCATCATTTCTGGAGAACTTGTATCTTTTTTATTGGATGATTTTTTATCTAAATTTTTTTGTAAAATAGAATGACTATATTGCAATTCTGAAGAATGATACATTTGTAACATTCGCATATTTTGCATATCCATTATTTTCGACATTTGATCAAATTTGTCTTGGAGCTTTTCAGACTCTGTTTTATTTTTTTGTTTTTCTTCAATCTTATTAATTAATTCAGGCTCTAAATTTTCAATTTTTTGATTGATATCATTTTTATAGCTAGAAATTTTATCTAAAGTTTCCTCAATTCGATTGTTTAAATTGTTTAATGAATTTTCTATTTTTAGATTGTAATCATTTAAATCACTTATTTTTTCATTAAACCTTTTCTCAATATTTAGATTTTCTTGTTGTATTGGGTCTGAAATTTTATTTAAGCCTTCTTCAATTTTTGAAGACATTAAATTTATATTATTTTGAATACTATCAAATTGATTATTTAATTGTCCTATTTGGTCTTCTAAATTCGCAAAATTTTTATTTGCTTCATCTTCGTATTTACTAAATTCTTGATGATAGTTATCAGTAATATTATTTAATTTATTTTCTAAATTATCCTCTGAACGATTTAAAGCTTCGGTTAATTTGATGTCTAACTCGTTGTTAAATTTATCTGAGAATAGATTTTTTTGGTCTAATAATTCATCTAATTTTTCAGTCAACTCATTATTGTTTAAATCTAAATCTTGAACTTTTTCATTTAATATCTCAAGCTCTTCTATATCTGCTGATTTTTCTTTTTCTTGAATATTATCTAAATCAGTATCGATAGTTTCTTCATTCTTAGTTTTGATTTCATCTTTTAAAAGAATTTGATCTTCGTTTTCTAATTGTTGACTTTCTATTACTTCTTCCTTCAATTCTATTATATTTTCAACCTCATCATTTAAATGAATTATTTTTTCATCACTAGAAATAACTTCATTTTTTAACTCAATTATACTCTCTGAATTGAACATTAATTCATTGTTAGCCTCATCAATACTACTTAAATTTTGATCAACTATTTCGTTATTTAAAAATATAATTTTTTTGTCTAAGTCTTGAACTTTTTTGGGCTGAATGAATGTTTGTTTTGAATCTGAACTTGAAATAATTGTCGATTTGTCAGTGCCAGTAAATGACATTTTTGTTTCTACTCCATCTTTAAGATCTATCACTTCTTCTTGAAAAATTTCTTTCATTTTTTGAACATAAAGTTCTCTGGTTTCGTTCAATTTTTGATTTTTTAGCAATTCTTGCTTGGCTTCAATTAAAGTTTTTTTGATGTAATTCGGGGTTTTTTTCATATAATAAATTTAATGTTCGAATCAGGTTAATTTTATCAAATGTTAAACTGATGTAAAAATTATAAATGTTAGGTTTAAATAAAAATAAAACTAAAGTTGTCGAAGACGAATCGATTCGTGATAAATCAAAATTTGTAGTAGTTGGTTTTACAGTAATGATTTTATCATTTCTGTTATTTTTTATAGGTGAAATTTATACTTCATTAAAATTATCTAAACAAAGTTCATTAATTCAAGGCACAGGAGATGTTCAAGACCAAGCAGATAAAATTATTTTAGAAATGGCAAAAGCTGGAAAAAATGTCAATCAAGCAGAGTATGCTTACATTCAAGAAATAATGAAATTCATGTCTCCCTCAGAATTCCAAAATTTTAAAAATTCAATTTCAGGTATGGCAAGTCAATTTAATGTTCAAATAAATAGTTTAAATGAGTCTAAACCTGAAAAATTAGGAAAAAAATACTCAATAAATTTTATAGAATATCAATTTTTAAGTACTTTTGAAAATCTGACATTATTAAAAAATAAAATTTCTGAAACGGATTTTAAAGTAAATATTATTGAAGAAGTAATTTTAAGAGAAAACCCTAAATCCAAAAAAGTTCTAACTAACGGCAAAATTGGAGTTTATGTTTTTGCAGGCAAAGAAAAGTTATTAAAAGAAAAAAAGAATATTATTGATCAGTTTAAAAAAGAAGAAGAAGATAAAGAAAATTCTAAATAATAATAGAATAAAATTATTAGTATTACCTTAATCCTAAAGGAGCTCTTATATACTCATAAATTGGACTTAAAAAATCCAAATAACTTTCCATAAATGGAAAGGCCATTGCAATATCTTCTTTTAATGGAACTATAACAATTGAAAAAACTATCATTAAAAGGATCAGCAAATAAAAAAGTAGTCTTGTTCTTCTCGCTTGGTTAATTTCTTGCTCATCATCTGAGATTTGTTCAAGTTTTTTTTTTTCAAGAGCATCAGCAGCTGATTGAATTCTATCTTTCTTTAATAGTTTTTGAAAAAAATTAAGGTTTTGATCTCTATCTCTTTTAAAATTATCTAAATTCTTATCCATCTCTTCCTTTGATGGTAAGTCTGAGTCTTCATCTGTAAAAATTTTGAAATTAGAAATTTTTTCTTCTTTTTCAGTTAAAGGATGTTCTGCTGTCTCATTTACAATTGTACTATTTTCAGAATCATCAAGTTCAGTCCCAATATTTTGATCTTGATATTCCAAGTTATCACTTGATTGAACACCCTCGTTTAAATTTCCTTGCTCAGGGTGATAAAACCATACCTCAGAACATGCACCACATCTTACTTTTGAGCCTTCTGAGGGCATTAGCTCATCAGCTAATTTAAATTTCTTTTTTCCACAAATACAGTTGATAATCATATGTTGTAATATAAAATTAATAATATAAAAAAACTATAATGTCTATCGAACAAAAAATTGAAGGAGATATAGGAAAACTCTTCCTTTCTGAAGAAATTGACCTTGATAAATCGCCTTTAGTTAGAAGTAATATTAAAGAATTGATTGATCAAACAAAAACTATAGAAGTCAATATGGCAAAGGTTAGTTACATTGACTCTTCAGGAATCGCAGCTTTAGTGGAGGGAATTCAACTATCAAAAAGCAACTCTAAAGAATTTTTTCTCACAGAAGTAAGTAATGAGGTGATGAAAGTAATTAAATTAGCTCATTTAGATAAATTTTTCACAATCAAAAGTGCAACAGGTCAAAACGCCAATGATGAAACTGCAGCTGAGCCAGTTAGTGAACCTGAGCCTCAAGCAAGTGAAAATGTTGACTTAAGTCCTAATGAAGAGAGTCAACCAAATGAAACAAGTAACAATACAGGTGAAGAAACTCAACCAAGCATCAAGAGAGATGACGATGGTGGAGATGATGATAAAATCAAGTTTAAAAGGTAAGTGTTAGCCTTTGCTCTATTTATTTTAGGTTCAATTTTTGGAAGCTTCTATAATGTTTGTATTTATAGAATACCAAATAATTTAGATGTAATTAAAAAAAATTCCTTCTGTCCAAATTGTAATTATCAAATACCATTCTATAGAAATATACCCATCATCTCTTTCATTCAAAATTTAGGAAAATGTAATAATTGTAATAAGGCTATTAGTTTAAGTTATCTGATAGTTGAAATATCAACTGCAATTTTATTTGTAATCGCATATTTAAAATTTGATTTGAGTATTGAGTTTCTTTCATATATATTATTTTATTCATCCTTAATAATTATTTTTTTTACTGATTTTAAATATTATTTAATTTTAGATAAAATTACATATCCAATTTCAATTGTTGGTTTAGCTTTAGTTGTTTTTGATTTTAACCCTTTCTCAGTTACAATAATAGAATCTATTCTTGGAGGATCAGTAGGATTTTTTGTTATTTATTTAATACGGTATCTTTTTTTTAAGATAAGAAAAATTGAAGGTATGGGTCTTGGAGATGCAAAACTATTTTTAATGATAGGAATTTGGTTAGGAATTAAATCAATTTATTTGGTGCTTGCAAGTTCTGCGCTTGTGGGTGCTTTAGTGGGTGCATTTATAATATTTAAATACAAAAAAGATAAGGATTTTCATATTCCATATGGTTGTTTTATAGTTATTGCATCAATGATTTATCCTGAAGTTGGTGATCTATTTTACAGTTTATTTTAGATATATAATACTTTCTAAGGCGATTCGTAAATTAATGAACAAAACTTTAATAAATCAAAATATTAAAAAAAATTATCAACTATTAGATCAAAAACAATTTGGTTTAGCTGAACAAAACGCATTTAATCTTTTAAAGGAAGATCCAAACAATCATGAAATATTTAATTTAATAGGTGATATTCACTATAAACAAAATAATTTTGATAAATCTATTTGGTATTATTTTTCATCATTAGATCGTAATTTTGATACCAAAGCATTAAACAGACTGGGTACAAATATATTCCTTTTAAATAATAATTTAGTTGCTGAAAAAGTTTTAACAAATCTATTAGCTCATGATCCTAATTATGTGCCTGGCTACTTAAGTTTAGGTTTAATCTATGAGCAAAGTAAAAAAATTGATAAAGCTATTGATTGTTATAGAGCTGCTATAAAAATAGACCCTTATGACGTAAAAGCATATTTAAGCTTGGCGACATTGTATAAACACGATTTAAAGTATGATGAAGCAATTAAAGTTTATCAACAAGGTATAATTAATAATCCTAATAATCATTTTATTTTAAGTAATCTTGGAAACCTTTTTTATTTACAAAATAAATTTGAAGACGCTATCATAAGTCATCAAAGAGCAATAAAAGCTAGACCAGACTCTCATATTGTTCATTTTAATTTTGCTAATACCTTGTTAAATGCAGGCAAATATTCAGAAGCAATTGAGATGTACAAAAAAACTAATGATATAAATCCATCATTTTACAGATCAAGAATAAATCTTGGAACAACTTTACTATCTACGGGAAATTTTGATGAAGGTTTTAAAGAATATTCATACAGAATATATGAAGATAAAAATTTTAAATCAATCCTTAATCAAAAAAATAAATTGTGGAAAGGTCAAAATATAGAAAATAAAAAGATTTTAGTGATTGCTGAAAGTGGACTCGGAAATACTATTCAATTTTCAAGATATCTTGAGGTTTTAAACCAATTAAATTGTAAAATAATATTCAAATGCCAAGAAGAACTTCATCATTTTTTTGAAGAATTGGAATTTATTGATCAATTATTAAGTTTAGATTCAGAAATCGAGGATTTTGATTTTTGGGTTCCGTTACAAAATATTGCTTATATTTTAACTCCTGAACTAAGTTCAAATTGTCCACCTCCTACAAATATAAAAATTAATGACAATAAACTTATTGAATGGGAAACATTAATTGAAATCGATAATAATGTTAAAATTGGAATAAATTGGAATGGAAGTAAATTAAATCCTCGTTTTAATAATAACTCTATAGATTTAAATTATTTCAAAAACATGATTCAAAATGATTCTGCAAATTTTATAAGTCTTCAAAAGGGTTCTAGTATATCTGATATAGAAAAATTCAATTTAGAAAATAATATTATAAATTACGATTTGCTAATTGATACTGGCTCAAAAAGTTTTTTAGATACGGCCGCAATTATTAAACTTTTGGATCTGGTTATAACAACTGATACATCAATTGCTCATCTTGCAGGAACACTTGGTGTCCAAACATGGTTATTATTACCAAGAGTATCTGACTGGAGATGGTTAAATTCTAAAGATGAAACGATTTGGTACGACAACGTAAGAATTTACAGGCAAAAAGTTCAAGGTGATTGGTCTGAAGTATTTAATAGAGTTGAAAAAGATTGTGCTGAACTTATAAAAAATATTTCTGAAATAAGAAATTCTTAATTTAGCTGCTTCCAAAAATTTTTATCAATTTCTTTAGAAATTCCTTTAAGCCTTGTAACCATCAGCTTTGATTTTTTAAGTAAAATTTCATCTTTAGCAATTGCCTTTTTAAATTTCTTATGATCTGCGATCATAAATGCAAATAGTTCAGCTTTGTCTTCAGCAGAATTATTTTGAGCATATTTTGAAATAAAACCTTCCACTGAAGTATCAATTCCCCATCCATCTAAAACTAATTCATTCGAATATGGAAGTTTATTAATTTTTTCCCATCTTTCATCTAATTGCATCAAAGATAACGATGCATCTATAATATGATAAAATTCATGATGAAATAAAACTTTTACCGTATCTTTCTTTATTTCAGGATCTTTATAATCATTCAATATTGATAGATTTAAATAAAAAACTCCTGGAGATTGGTCAACATGACCTGGTGCTAATCCAGCTGGTTCAAATCCTAGTGACTTATCCTCAACTTTTTCACAAATCATCACATATTTTAAACCAGAATTTTTTAAAAAACTGGATGGATAAATTTCAATTTCTTTAACTAAATATTTTACTATTTCTTTGTATTTTGATTTTGTTTTACCACAATAAAAATCATTTTTATTTTTAAAGTCTACTTGGCTTATTAGTATATCAATCCCTTTTGAATTTAATATTTTTTTTGATTTTATATGTTCACCTAAAACTTTTAAACTTTGTTTTGAATTATCGTATTTTGCATATCTATTATATTTAGAGTTTTTTTTTAAAGTTCTAAACCTAATTAAACAATCTAATTCTCCTGCTTTCTTACAATCTTCTAAAGCTAACTTATCCAATTGATTTTGAGGTCTTGTCCCCCACCTAGTATAAAATCTACCTGAAACAGACTCGGCCACTGATCCCCTAAATTTTTTATCTTTTTTTCTTCCTTCTTTTATTTTTGAAATATAATCTTTGATAAATTGTGCTCTTGCCTCATAAGATTTTTTTACTTCTTCATTTATGTTTCCAGCTTTTAAATCATTAAAAAAAAAAATTGTAATAATGAAAATATATAAAATTTTCATTAAATATTTTTAAAAAATTTTATACTAAAACTTGAAGAAATGTCTCTATACTTTTCTGAATAGCAAGATGCGAATATTTCTAAACTATTCTGTTGTGGTGCGTCAGTTAAAATAAAATTTAATGAATTATCCTTAGGCTCTTTTTCTGTTAGATCAAAACTATTAAAATAGTCTTTCCACATTATAATTTTGTCTTTACATTTATTAAGGTCGCCTTGCTTTTTATCATTAAATACTATTATTGAATAAACTTGATTTTGAGAATTAGTATAGAAATAATAATTGTTAAAATGACTTGAAAGTTTACTTGGTTCAACAACAAAGCAATTTCCATCTGCAATATTTTTTTCACACTCACCAATTATTGTTAATTTATCTTTATTTATCTCAGCTAAAAAATATTGATCAAATATTTGTTCTAATCGATTTTTTGGTAAAGTAATTTGGGTATCTTTAGGTTCTAATATTTCATTTATCCCAGAAACATCCATTCCTTCTTTTTCCTTTGGCTTTTCATCAAAAACTTCTTCTGAAGGTTTGATTTCTTGACCAGGTAGATCACCAGACTCACCTGAAAAGACATTCATATTATAGAAAAAAACTAATAAAAATATTTGAATTAATAGTTTCATTTATTTAAAACACTCTAATATTAATAATTAACTATTATTTGACATAAATCAATGAATGAAGATCTTAAAAAAAATATACAGGAAATAAATAAATTGCCTGGTCTTAAAAGAGTAAAAGACGAGGTAAAAAGTCTAGTTGCTTTTTTAGAGAGTTCTAAAGAGAGAAAAGAGCAAGGATTGGGTGATGGTCCAGCTATTACACTTCATTTAATTTTTTCAGGTGACCCTGGAACAGGTAAAACTACAGTTGCTAGAATTTTAGCTCAGATTTATAGAGACCTAGGGTTAATTCAAGGTGGAAAACTAATTGAGGTTACTAGAAGTGATTTGGTGGTTGCAGAGAAAGGTAAGACAGCAGAAAGAGCTGCAGATAAGTTTAATCAAGCTATTGATAATGTTTTATTCATCGATGAAGCTTATACTCTTGTTAACAAAAAAGATCCTAATGATAATGGACAAGAGGCAATTGATGAATTGCTTAAGTATATGGAAGATTACAGAGATCGATTAATAGTAATTGTTGCTGGATATGCAAAAAACATGAAAGATTTTATATCTGCTAATGCAGGTTTGGCCTCAAGGTTTAAAAGAAATATTATTTTTGAAAACTACAATGATTTAGAGCTTTATCAAATATTTTATAAAATGTGCAGAGATAGTAATTACATGATTGCTAATGATGCAAGCACTCCAATCAAAGATGCTTGCAAAAAAGTAATTGAAATTACAGGAGATAAATATTCAAATGCAAGGGATATTAGAAGATTTTTCGAGAGCTGTATTCAATATCAATCATTAAGATTAACCAAGAAAGAAAACAAAACAAAAATGGATTTAATGATGATTAAAAAAGAAGATGTAGAGTCATCAATTAAAAATTTTGCTTAAACTGTTTTTCTAGATCTGAAATAATTAACAATATATCTTCTAATAAATTCATAAGCTAAGATTATGAATGCTACAAAAGTTATAAATGGCATATAGTTTAAAAATCTCAAATATCCATAATACAATTCTTGAAAAGCAGTTGTTTCATCTAATTGAATTTGATGAAGTCTTTCAGCAATTAAGTGAACTTTAGGTTCTGATAATTTATTACATCTGTCTAAAATTTTATATAATTGTAATTTGTTGTAATAATTAACAAGTCCAGCTAAATTTTTCTCAACTGCTGCACAATTTGCTGTTAGATTATTATAAACATCATTAACAGTTAGTTCTTTTTTAGAGACCAAACTATCACTCATACTTTTGTAAACTTCAGCAACTTCATCTTCTGATGGGTTGTCTTTAAGCACAATTTCAATATTTTTTTCTAATTCTTCTAATGATTTTTCTCCTTCTCTCATAATCTCTTCCTCAGTTCTCTCTGGTAAATCAATTTTTACAATATCTTCATTTTCAGATTTTTTTGCTACAACTGGTGGTATTCTTCCTTTTCCAAATTCACCAAATAATTTTCTAAATGTTAATGAAAATATATTAGAGCTCATGTCATTACGATCATTCTCCATCATAAATGCATTTGCCATTAAACTTGTGTCTGTCTCTTTATTTAAGAAATTATAACCCAAACCTGCTGAAAGATATGTTTCTTCATCTCTTGGTAAATCCACATTAAAAGATGAGCCAGATGTAAATCTAGCATTTGATGTTGTTCCCTCTAAAAAATGATCTTGGGATGCAAATACTGCAACACTAAATTCATTAGTTATATTATCTTTTTGATTAAAGTCTCTTGCAATCGATAGTCCTATTTCAGGTTTTACTATGAATAAATTTTCATTATCTATTGTAAGAGCTAAATCACCACCTGTTTCTTTAGTGTCACTTTTTACAACATATGTTGAATTAAGCTTGGCTGATGGTGCTAAATTTAAACCTGCAATATTAAATTTCTTAATAAATTGAACTTCTTGATTGAATCCAACATCCCAATAATCTGACAAGTATTTATCATTTACTGATGTTCCAAAAACAGAGACATTTCTTTCGCTCTCAGTTTTAGAAACATACATTCCAGAAATTAAATTTAAACCAAAATCCTCTTTATCAATTTGTCTAAATAATGAAGCATGAGCAGAGTAAGTTTTCGATTCCCCATAATTATTTTTATAGTCTGTATCAGTTCCAGTAAATCCATATGAATAACCACTAAAAGTTACATCATCATTTTTAAATTGTTGACCAAATAAAATTCCAGTTGTCTCAGATTTATAACCTGTGTAACTTGATCCAATATTATCTCTGTCTGCTGTTGTTCCATAAGTTCTTATAAAAGAAGCTCTATCCTCTGATACAAAATTATCTAAGATTGATTTATTTTTATTATTTTTAATAAAACCTAATACAGATATGTCTGAATAGTCATAATATTCATTAAATTTATCTTTTTGACCATATAAGCCTGCATTTTGTAATGAAGCTAGAGTTAATTCGCCCGTATGATTTGCAAAACTGCTTACTAATGAAGTACTTACATTAGAAGAAGTTATGCTATTTAATGCTCTATTAAAATTATTATGATTTAAAGTTGGTTGTACGTAAGTTGAAGAAAGTACCGTGCCTTTTAATTTTCCAAGTTCAGTATTTACAGATTTAACAGTTGCTGAATCTAGCACATCTTTAATTTCTTTAAATTTTCCAGTTGTTGCATCATCAAATATTGTTGCTACTTTTTTGAATTTATTAATTGTAGTTGTATCTTTAATTGATTTGCTAGAATTTGTTGTTTCTGTTAAATCAAGTTTAACAGTTTTCCCAACTGTATCATATACTATGTCCCAAGTAGCTCCATTTAAATTACTTTGATTATTCATTGTTTCTGTCGCAAAAGTTCCAGTAAAAGTTCCACCTGCTGAAGCATCTACTATTGTAAGTGATGTATCAGAGTAAGTTGTATTTTCTGGAAATAACGAAATTGTACCTGCTAAGGTTGTGTTTCCATTCACTACAATTTTATCAGCACTTGTTGCGTTAAATTCAATTTCAGTAGTATCATCAGCTGATAAAGTTAAATCACCACCTACAGTTAAAGTTCCAATACTATTACCTGGTGCAAGTGTTCCACCCGTAGTAGTGAATGAAACATCACCACCGATCACTCCTCCTCCACCTAATGTTCCTCCTTTAACAACAATATCTCCTTGAGTAATGTTATTTGAGCTATCGCCACTAGTGCCAGCAAATAACGTTCCTCCAGCAACATTAATTGTCCCATCAAACGTGTTAGCGCCAGTAAGAGTTAATTCACCAGTTCCAGATTTATTAATTGTTCCTGATCCCGAAATTACTCCAGATAATGTTTGATCACTTGAGGAATTTATACCAAAGTCACCAGAATTTGAGATATTTCCTGCGTAAGTTCCTTCTCCTAATTGACTTCTTATTAATAATGTACCTGCTGAAATAGTAGTATTTCCACTATAAGAATTCGTTCCAGATAAAGTTAAGATACCACTTCCTGCTTTTGTTAAAGAACCTGCTCCTGAAACTGTTCCACTTAGCTCTTGGTCGTTTGTATCTCCAGTCGTTAATGTAGTTGAACTTGCAATATTTATTGTTCCTGCTCCATCGACTGAAGTAATTGTATCACTAGCATCGACATCATACACAGCACCTGATGCAACAGTTACGGCTGTGTTATCTGATAATGTTCCTGAAACAGTTAAAGTTCCAGAATTTATTGTTGTTGCTCCAGTATAAGTATTTGTGCCAGATAAAGTTAAAATTCCAGATCCATTTTTTGTTAGAGTACCCTCTCTTGTTATATTTCCTGAAATAGTTTGATTGCTTGAAGAGCTAAATATTATTGCAGATCTATTAGTTATGTTACCTGAATATGATCCACTATTTAATGATCCACTTACTTCTATCGTACCATTTGAAATAATAATTGATCCTACATCAGTTCCAGTACCACTTAATGTAAGTTTACCTGTACCATTTTTATTAAACGCTCCTGATCCTGTAATTGTTCCTGAAATCTCTTGATCACTACTATTTCCAACAGTCAAAGTTTGTGAACTTGCAATATCAATTGTTCCTGCGCCAGCTAATGATGATATAGTATCACTAGCGTCAACATCATACGTGGCGCCACTAGAAACTGTTACTGCTGTATTGTCATCAAGTGTTCCAGTTACGGTTAAAGTTCCAGCACTGATAGTGGTTGTACCATCATAACCATTAGATCCTGTTAAAGTTAGAGTGCCACTTCCTAATTTTGAAAAGTTATAAGAATTCGAACCATCATCTATCGCTGCCATCGATACAGAGCTTTGAATGGTTGTAGATGCATTTCCAGTTAAGGTATTCGTCCCTGAAAAAATAGTTGCATTAGAAGCACCTGTGTTACCCAAAATAATTGAACCCTGTATATTTAAGTTTTCATTTATGTTGTATGCTGTAGCATCTGTTGTATAAAACTTACCTCCTGTCATAGTAATCGCACCTGTACCAAAAGCATCATTTGCTCCATACAATAAAGAACCTGACGAAATTGTTGTACCACCCGAATATGAGTTTGCAGTTTCAGAAAAAAGAGTTCCTGATGCTGACATAGTAACACTACCACTATTAATATTTATTCCTCCAGCGGTTCTTATCTCTCCACCATTACCAGTGAATGTCACATCATAACTATCTGAGCCTGATGCTATCGCTTGATCAAATCTAAGGTTGCCATTTCCAATATTGATAGTGGTATCAGAACCGAGAGTTGTTGATCCAGTTAGTAAAACTGTTCCAGAAGAATGCGTAGTTTGTAAGGCACCAGCGTTACTAACACCTGTACCATTAAGTGTAAGTGCTTCGTTAGCTATTGTTACAGCATCAGTGATTTTTAAAGTAGCTCCATTTGCAACTGTTGTACCGTCAGTATCAGTTCCTAAAGAATATTGATTTGAAATTTCTAATATACCAGCATTAACTGATATAGCTCCATCATTTTGATTTGAACCACCCAAAACTAATGTACCTGCGCCAGATTTTGTCAGATTACCAGAGTCAGTAATTATACCATCAAATGTTAAAGTTGTTGATGAATTAACATTAATTGTTCCATTCCCTGTCATTGTAATTCCTTTATTTGAACCCAATGTAAAATCTCCTGTGGTGTTTAATGTTCCCCCATTAAAGATTATATTATCACCATCTGCAGCTACTGGAGTTGCTCCTAAGTTTGCTGAACTTGATACATTAATAGTTCCTGCAGTGATAGTTGTTGAGCCAGAATAAGTATTTGATCCTGACAAAGTTAAAGTACCAGATCCCTCTTTCGTTAAACTTCCAGTTCCAGAAATTACTCCAGCTAAAGTTTGATTTAATGAAGAATTTACATTTAATGTTCCTGAATTAGATATTGTGCCATCATAATTGCCACTTTCTAACTGGCCTTGAATTGCTAATGTTCCTGCAGAGATTGTTGTGTTACCGGTATAAGTATTTGTTCCACTTAATATTAAAGTTCCAGATCCAGCTTTTGTAAATCCACCTGTTCCTGAAATTACTCCAGAAAAAGTTTTATTATTTCCATCTCCAGCAGTTAAAGTTTGACTTCCTGCAATATCTATTGTTCCAGCTCCTTCTATAGATGCTACAGTATCAGTTACATCTACATCGTAAGTTGCTCCAGATGATACTGAGACGGCAGTACTATCTGATAAAGTGCCAGTATTAGTTAAAGTTCCAGCACTTATCGTTGTGTTTCCCGTATAAGTATTTGATCCACTTAAAGATAGTGTACCAGATCCAGTTTTTGAAATTGAACCTGATCCATTAATTACACCTCCATAAGAAAGTGTGGTTGATGCGTTTGTATTTATAGTTCCACCACTTCCTGTAGTCATTATTCCTTTATTAGAACCAAGAGTGAATGAACTTGTTGTCTGTAATGTTCCGTTATTCAACGTTATATTATCATTATCTGCAGACCCTGGTGTAGTTCCAAGGTTAGATGAACTTGAAATTGAAATAGTGCCTCCCTCTATAATTGTTCTTCCAGTATAATCATTTGTTGAACTTGAAATTGTTAAAGTTCCAGAATTATTCTTATTTATCTCACCAGAACCAGAAATTTTTCCAGCTAACGTTTGATTTGATGTAGTATTGATATTTAATTGTCCAGAGTTTGAAATTGAATTTGAAAAGTTACCACCAAATAATGTTCCGGTTACTTCTACTTGTCCTGCTGATATAGTAAACGGAGAATTATTAGTATAATTCCCTGCAATTGTCATTGTACCTGAACCAGTTTTAGTAAAATTTCCATTACCTATATTACCTGAGATAGTTGAGGTTACGCCAGATGCAACAGATATTGTTTGAGGATCAGTTCCAAAGTCAATGCTAGAAATTGTATTATTACTATTGGAAGTTAAAGTTAAATTTTTATCTAAAAAAGTTATTCCTCCAGATAATGTAAGAGTTCCATTGTTCGTAGAATTTCCTAGAGAGCTTGAATTTTGAAGTTGAATTGTATTCGATAAACTTCTGGCAGATGTATTGTTAGAAGAAATTAAACCACCATTTAAAGTGACTGTACCAGTTCCAAACGCATCATCATCTCCCGCAGCAACAGTTCCAGCATTAATAGTTAGTGTATTCGACCAACCTGATGAATTATCTATACCAAAAACTAAAGTTCCATCTCCACTTTTAGTAATTGCGTATGATGAATTAATTATTGCTCCATTAATGGTATAAACAGAGCTATTGGTTATATTGTAAGTTCTATCTTCTTTTACACCACCATTAAAATCAACATTGGTTTCTACAGTTGTATCTGTACTAGAAGGAACTGTATCAGCGTGTGAGACTGAAATAATTAATGTAATTGTTAAGAAAAAAATAATTAAAAACTTATATCGAGATTCTTTTGATTTATTTTTAATTAGAGCATACTATGAATCATAGTTATTCAACCCTTGATTTAATAATAAAATTTGTATATATAAATTGTTTATATATAAAAAAATTCTATATTTATGATAAAAAACCTTGATTTTTTAAGCCCAAGATTTCTTCAATACTTTTCAACTGTAGTTGAAACAGGAAGTATTCTTGCTGCAAGTGAAGAGATCAATGTTTCTCAACCATCAATAACAAGAGTTATTCAAATTATAGAAAAAAGTTTAAAAACAAAATTATTTATTAGAAATAAAAAAGGTGTCAAACTTACAGAAGATGGTCAAGAATTTTACTTAAATGCAAAAACAATTTTAAGTCATAGTGAAAAAACAATATCAAGTATTCAATCAAATAAAATTTCAATAAATGATGAAAATATAGAATTTAAAATTGGTCTTGCAAATACATTATCACAAACACATAAGGAGAGAATTCTTTGGGTGCTAAAAAGAAATAACTCAGACAAAAGATTTAAAATTTCAGAGGAAGAAAGTTTTACTCTAAATGAAAAAATTTTAGAAAATGAAATCGATTATGCTTTTACTTGTATTCCAATTTCAAAAAAAAATATTAACAAAATAAATTTATATAATGATAATTTTTGTGTCGCTTTTTACAAAGGTCATGAATTTCAAAATTCCAAAACAGTTGATATTGAAAAAGTTAGATCTACTCCAAATTATGTTTTTAGAAATACTTGTGAATTTTTTTATTACGAACATATGAAAAGAACTAACAAAGCTCCATCATATGATGAGATAAGAGATATTATTTCAAATAGAAAAAAAACTGGTAAGGATAGAGATGTTGTTTATACAAACAGTGATACAACAGCAGCTTCATGCATTAAAGCCGGAATGGGTATTGCTATCATTCCTGAAAGTGTCGCTATAGATCAAAAACTTCTTTATAGACCCATTTCAAAGCCCACACTTTCAAGAGAAATATGTCTAATTCGAAACACTAAGAATAAAAAAGAGTTGGATGCTAAAAAATCAACATTAAGAAACGCTATTTGGCTCTGATTTTTGATCTTTTAATAAATTATCTTTTTACTTTAGAAAATAAAATATTATAAACTTGACCCATGATGTTTAAAAAACTTCATTTAAAAATTGTTTTTTTATTTTTTTCAATATTTCTTATTCAAAATGTAAATAGTGAAGAAAGCAAAAATCAACCAAACTCTTTAACTAAACAATATAGAGATTGGGTATATAGGTGCGTGAACGTAAACAAAAAAAACCAGTGTGAAATTCTTCAAACATTAACAATAAATAATACAAATATTCAATTCTCATTTGCTTTTTCAAATTTTATAAACGATGAAAATGAACTTAAAGAAGTATTAAATATAATTACTCCTTTAGGCATAAATGTTCAAAAAAAAGTTGAATTAAAATTTCACAAAGGCACTGTTGTAAATTTACCCATTACTAGATGTGAAGTTTTTGGATGTGTAATTAGTTTATCAAACAATAGTCCAGATAATGCAATTGTTAGTCTATTTAATCAAATTAAAGATTCTATGAATAAATCTATTTATTTTGAATTAAGTATAGATGCATTTCAAAAAGAACCAATTGTAATCAAAAGTTCATTACAAGGATTTAACAACGCTTATAAGGAATTAAGTAAATCGAGAAGCTAATCATAAAATGAGCAATGTAAAAAAATATTCTGGCATTGTTTTATTAATTCTTTTTGTTCTAGCTAAAATTCAAGATAGCAACTTTGTAATGAAAGTTGAAAATATTTCTTACGATATTTATCAAACTTTATTCATGGAAAAGAGTAATTACGATGAGGTTGTCATTGTTGATATAGATGAAAAAAGTATTGGTGAAATTGGACAGTTTCCATGGAGAAGAGATGTTTTTGCAAAATTAATTGATAGATTAAATCAATATGAAACATCTGTTATTGTCTTTGATATTTTCTTTAGCGAAGAAGATAAACAAAATCCAAAAAAAATTTTAAAAGAATTTAATATTGAGAATGTCAAAGTGATTGATAGTGATCAATCACTATTAGAAAGTATTCAAAATTCTAATGTAGTTCTAGCAGTTCTTGGAGATGTATCTGCTTATAATAAAAATAATCAATCAAAGCCTAAAACAAACATTGTTTCTCGTGGAATGGATGCTTCAGATTATGTTTATAGTTTTAAAAACAAAATTACATCATTAGAAAAATTTAATGATGTAACAGCAGGTATAGGAACAATTTCATATCTTGATAGCCCAGACGCTGTATTAAGATCAGTCCCTATTGTATTAAAAATTGATGGTGATATTTGGCCTGCTCTTAGTTTAGAAAGTTTAAGAGTCCTTCATGGACACAAAAATATTTTAATCAATTCTGATGAAACAGGTATTAATTTAATAAAAACAAGAAAATATCAAATTGAGCCGGACCCTAATGCAATTGTTTACATAAATTATAAAGAATTCAACAAAGAAAATTATATTCCAGCAGTTGATGTTTTAAATATGAGTGTCAATGCAAACAAACTTAAAGATAAAATTGTAATAATTGGAAGTTCAGCACAAGGTTTATTTGATTTCGTAAAAATTCCAAATGGTGATGTTATCCCTGGTGTACAAACTCACGCTCATTTAATTGAAAATATTGTTAACAATGATTTTATAATAAAAAATTTACATACAACTATTGCAGAAAACTTGTTGCTTATTATTTCTTTGATACTTGTTTTAATCATTCCAAATAAAATTTTACCAAAATTTAGTATAGTTTTTTTTAGTGGATTAGTTTTAATTCTAATTCTAGCAAGTATTATTGTTTATCAATTTAACTACTTTGTTGATGTACTTTATATTATAGCAAGTTCCTCATTATTATTTCTAACTACTCTTTACTTTAGATATTTAAGAGAAAATGAAATTGCACTTGAAAACGAAAAAAAACAAATTGTATTAAAGCAAGAAAGAGAAATTGCAGGAGAGGTTCAGAAAAAATTATTTCCAAGTGATTTTTCAAACAAAGACTTAATTTTTGCAAAAAATGTTCCTGCAAAAGATGTGTCTGGAGACTACTATGACTACATTTCTATCAATGAAAATGAGGTTTATTTCACTTTAGCTGATGTATCTGGAAAAGGAGTAAAGGCAGGTATCTTAATGGCCAATGCAGCGGCTGTTTTTAGATCAATGGCTAAACTTGAGAAATCAGTGTCTAGTATTGCTCAATTTGTTAACAACCAAGTAGCTGATAACTCCTATCAAGGAATGTTTATCACTGCCGTTATAGGTAAATTCAATATAGAGAAAAAAGAAATTGAATATATAAACCTTGGTCATGAACCAATAATGATCTTCGATAAGAATTATAAATTTGAATACTTAAAATCTACTTTACCACCACTTGGTATTATGAGTATGGATGATGAGAATTTCTTTCAGACAAATAAAGTTAATATAAAAGACAAAAACTTAATGATTTATACTGATGGGGTTACGGAAGGATATTTAGAAAATGGTGAAGAACTTCAAGTAAAAGGGCTTGAACAAGAATTAATTAAAAATAAGTTTATAAAACCAACTGAAATAATTGAACATATTAGCAAAATCTTAACAAAAAGAAATTTACCATTAAGAGATGATGTGACGTGTATAGTTGTTTCAGGCCATAATAGTTAATGAAAAAATTTATTATATCTTTTTTTATTTTATCTTTATCAATTCAAGTAAAAGCTGAAGTAACCTACCTTGAGATTTTAAAAGATCCAACTGACTTAAGGTTAAATCTTCAATATGCAAAAGAGCAAGAGGCATTAGGTGAGTTTAAAAATGTAATTGCAACTTTAGAAAGGCTAACAGCTCTTTACCCTTCTAATATAGATTTAAAGTTATATTTATTATCAATTGCAGTAAAAACAGATAGTACTGAAAAAGTCTTAAGACTAATTGAAGAGATAAGACAATCAGATGAAATTACCGAAGATGTTAAAACTAGAGTTGCTCAAGTATTCGATGATATCAATAAAAAAAGAATTGATGATGAAAAAGCTATTGCACGTCAAAAAGCAAGACAAGTTGTAGAAGAAGAGGAAAAGAAAAGATCTCAAATTGCTAGTAAAGAAAGCAATTGGACTTTTTATCAAGACATTGGATGGAAAGTTGCATTACACTCAAACGTAGGAAATGTTTCATCATCTAAAACGCAACATTCTGCTGGAAGTATAGTTACTATGAGTGGTATTGAAGGTGATAATATCGAGACTATAAATACGCTTACAGGAGCAATCTATCAAATAAATAACACTTCAAATATTTCTCTTTCTGTTGGTACATCATCTTCAGAACAAAATAGAGGAACAGCAGATGAAAATGATACAAATACATTTTCATCTACTTATAGTAAATTTTTTGAAAAAAATTCATTAAGTGCTTCCTACTCTTTTACTGATACTAACACTAGAAGAGCAGCAGACACTTATGCAAATAACTTAAGCTTAAATAATACTTTTAGTTTAAATGAGAATCATAGATTTAATGGTGGATTAACTTTAGGAACTAACAAAGGAAATCAAAATTCAGCTAATTCAACACGAAGAACTCAAAATACTTGGAAACAAGGCTATACAGTTGGTTATGATTTGCTGATGGGAGAAGGTGCTCAACATAAATTAAGTCTTAAATATACCTACTCAGACACTCATGCAATTGCTAACCACAATGCTTTAGATGATCATACGTATTCAGTTTCTTATACTGAAAATACACCTTGGGGAAATTTTACTTATACTTATTCTGAGTCTGATAAAGATTATGATACGAGAGATAGCTTTGTGAGTTCAACAATAACAAGAAGAGATGATTCTGCTACTCACACTGTATCTATGAATGGAAGCTTGGGTCAAATAGTAAGATCGATGCCATCAATTAAATTGCCTGATTTTATAACAAATCAGTTGAACTCACTTTCGTATAATATGTCTTGGTCAGAAACGGAAAACGAAGGTTCATTGCTCCAGCATAATTACAACAAAGAAACCTTTAATTTTGGTCTTACAAAAAGGATTTATTATTAATGAAAAACATTTATAAGGCTTCAAAAATGAAATTTTTAATAAGAATTACTGTATTTTTATTGTTATTTTCTAATGTTTCTTACTCATCAGAAATCGGAATAATTGGATTTGTAATTGGTGATGCATTTAACCAAGACGGAAAAAAACTAAACGTAGGAGATCCAATCTATTTTGGGGATACCATCACAACTAATGAAGGTGGAAAATCTCAAATACTTTTCGTTGATCAAACTGTAATGACAGTTGGATCTAATACAGAACTTACTATTGATGAATTTGTTTATGATGCTGAAAATACCGATGGCAAATTATTATCCACAATAAAATCAGGTAGTGTGAAAATACTAACTGGTAAAATAAGTGAAAAAAATCCTGAAAACTTAGTAGTTGAAACACCAGCAGGAACTATCGGTACAAGAGGTACAGAGTTTAAAGCAGCAGTTGATCCAGAAACATCAAAAAGTAAAATATTATTGATTGGACCTGGTCCTAAAAATTCATTGGGATTAAGACCTGGTGCAGTTGAAGTTTCTAATGCAGCTGGAACTGTTTTGTTAGATAAACCTTATTTATTTACTGAAGTAAATCAAAATACAGCTCCTAGACAGCCAGTAATTGTTCCTCAAACAGAATTAAAAAAATTCCAAGAATTAGAAATAGAACCTGATGCGCCGGTAACAGAAAATAATCAACAAGATGAGGAAACGCAATTAGCACAAAATGAGGAAGAAATTAAAGAGTTAATAAAAGCTGAAATATTTAATGAAGATGAAGATCTTGGTGATTTAGTTTTAGATACATTAGTAACAGCACTTGCAAAAGATGATGGTGGTATAACTGCACAACTTTTAGGTAAATCTTTTTTAAATAGTGGTAATGTAATTCCAAGAGCTTTAATACCAGATGATGTAAAAGAACAATTGCCCGAAGGTGTAGACATAAACTCACCTGAAGCAGATGCTTTCTTTGCAAGTGAACTTCAAAATGAACTTGAAAAAGTAATGTTGGTTTCTGCAAGAATTGAAGATGTTGAATTTGTTCCAACTGAATTTAATCAATTTAATGCTGGATTTAACGATATCAAAGTCCCGATATTCAACGATGAAACTGGAGATGTTGTTTTTTTAGAGATGGGAGATATTGATTTTAAACCACAGTTCTCTGGAGTGTCATTAAATAATTTAGATTTTGGTGAACCTACAATTCCTGAACAAATTTTTTTAAAAGGTAGAGATTCTATCGCAATCGATTTGGAAAAAGGTCGTTTCTTTGAACAAGAAATTGATCCACAAATGGATGCTTTAAATCAAAGATTTGAAACACTTCTTGCATCAGGAGCTTCACCACAAGAATTAGATGAAGTTGTTTTTGAAATGGATAGAGTAATTTTTGAAGCTAATGAAGCTGCTCAAGCGTTCGAAGTTAATGCATTCCAAAATCAATTTGGTAATGATTTCAAATTAGATGTATTTTCAAATGAGGAATTTATTCAAACGAAAGAAAGTTTTATATTTGATACTAATCAATATTCAAATGAATGGAAAGAAGCAACTCAAGTAGGTTTAGTTCCAATATTTGAATTAGATGGTAGTGTTAGTAGATTTGAAAAGGATCAAGCTGATATAGAGTGGCAAGTTAGGGATAATCAATATGAACAACAATTTGCTGAACAATTTCCGGAAATTTATCAAGCTGAGAAAAAAGCAGAAGAAATTGCTATTCAAGCTGAACAAGAAAGAAAAATTATTGCTACAAGACTTAATGAAGCAAAAGAGTCTGGTGCTTCAGATGAAGTGCTTAAAGAAATTACGAATTTAGCTATCGCACAAAAAGAAAAATCACAACTAGAAGTAACTCAAGCTCTTGAGGAGATCAAAGTTGCTCAAATTAAAACTCAAGTAATTGAAATTGGTGCTTCAGAAATTTTAGCTAGAGAAACTAGTGATATAAATATTGATGAGTCTAAAAAAGATGGAGTAAAAATTGATGAAGTTAAAGCAACTACTGATAAAAAGATTGAAATAGAAAAAAAAGTAGTAAATTTACCAACAAGACCAACTAGAGAAATTCCAAGTTTTGAAAAAGCTTTGGGTGGATATTTAGATTTTAGATATGGTTTTTTACCACCACCTGATTTTCTTATAAAAGATGATGTAAATTCATTTACAATTGGAACAACTTCATATGCAGATCTTAATACAAGATCCTCAGGTTCAGACACTTATACTGGAACTAGTACCACTTTATATGTAGACTCAGCAGGTTCAAATGCTGCAAGCGCAGTAGACACTGTTGGAAATGTTGCGGGCTCATTTACGCCAACACATACTATTAATTTTAGCACTAGAACTATTACCCAAGGTATGACGGCAAAAGTTCAAATTGGTCAAGCTGGATCACGTTCTTTTACAATTGATAAAGATTTAGACTACTCATCTGGTTCTGGAAATGTTACGCCAGCCTCATCTTTTTCTGTAAATAGTTCTGGTACAGTGACTGATGTAGCAAATTCTTTAACTGGAGATATTTCTACAACAGTGCCTTCAAGCGGATATACAGATGGAACAAATGCAAATTATTTCGTTACAGTAGAATCAAATTTTCAAAATCAATCTGGAAGATCATTTGCTGATACGGTAGATACTACTTTTACTGTTCAAACTGTTGATGGATCAGATACAAACAAAGTTTCAGGAACATCTTCAAATGGCAGAGATTAAAAAAATTAAATATTTTTTTATTCTTTTTTTTTTTATCACAGTATCTTTTTGTAATTTAGCTAGTGCAAATATTTATCAAACAAAATGTAAAACTGTTGAAAAAAAAAATGAAGTAAAATCATTATCGTTTGTTTTTTCTTTCGAAAGAAACAATATTGTTATTAACAAAATTAATAAAGATAATACTAAATATAAAATTAAAATTTCAAAGATTTTAGATCAAAACAATTTTTTATTTATTGCTGAAGATAATTATTTTAAATTAGAATATAAACCTGGTTTTTCATATCTTAAAAAGATAAATGAAAATTCAAAATTTAATTTGGTAAGTAAAAAACTTACTGGAATTAATATAAATTGCTCTAAACCAAAATTAATAAAAGCTGAAGTTTTAGCCGCAGAATTACCCAAAAATGAAAATTTTAAAGAGGTGAATGAAAAACAAATTAAAAAAGTTTTAGAACAACTTCAATCAGGTAAACAATTAGATACCTCTAATTTAAATGAATTAATGAGCACATTACAAAAAAACAACTCACAAACTGATATTGATATTGGGCAACTTCAAGGATTGTTACAATCACAAAACTTTATAAGTCAATTTTCAAAAGGTAACTTATTTGACAAATTAAGTTCAGAAGAATTTCTAAAAATGATTATTGAAGAATTTAAAAAAATTACAAAACAAAATCCCTGAAATTATCTATTATTCCAAGATATTGGGGTTACTGTGACTGCATTTCTACTTCCAATAGCTTTTACAATACCTACTTCCTGATTTAAACTAGAGTCTCCATAAACTAATTCTATTTTTATTTTTCTATTACCTGGAGTAAAATCACTTGTATCAACATTTTCATAATACACTTTTTCAAGCTCGTCTCTCCATTGTTCAATAGTAACCACTTGTCCAGCAGGAGATGTAATTCTCATTGGTGTATTAGTTGATGCAGAGTAACTAACAGTTTTTGACCATCCAGTTGATAAAGCTCTATCTCCTGTTGTTTCAACATTAACTGTATCTTCATCATCTATAAATATGCTGTTATCACTACCATCTTCATAAAATGAAACTTCAGCTCTAATCGGCCCAAGCACTACATTAATATTATTTGCATCTTCTTCAATATCTGCGCCTGTAAAATCTCCTACACTTCCACCAAATCTAATTATAAATCCTTCTACGTCACTGTTTGCCATACCATTTCTTGTAAGAATTCCAGTTGAAGAGTTAGCTTGAGTTTGTTGGAATGCTAAATAATCATTTGTATTTGCTGCTGGATGAGTACTGATCCAATTACCAGCAGTAAAAGGACCTACTCTAACACTAGGTTCGTTTGTTCTAAGAGTTGTTACTCCACAACTTGATTGATTTTCTAGGTTGTCCCTAATTTCTGTGGCATTTCCTAAAGGAATATTTAAACGAACTCTCCAAAATTCCTTATCTTTCCATGGACCAGACGAATATCTCCAAAATCCCGATCTATAAATTCCACCTTGGCATTCGTCAGTTCCATTTACCCACGCTTGTTTATTATTAGAAATACCAAGTTGAGATATTGCATTCACATCTGCAGCAGTAGTAACGTTTGCAAGATAACCTTGAATACCACACAAATTTTGATAACTTGCTTGGAAATCAGCCTGATTATAGCTTAGTTGATTTTCTTTCAATTGATAATAATGAGTTGCTCCGGAAGGTTTTTGAACATCACCTAGTAAAACTTCAATTTCTCTTACACCTGCGTTCGAGGCGTTATGTTCATAATACATGGATTGAATTAAATCTAAGTAGTTTTTACAAGTTGCATCTCCAGTTAAAGTTACCTCTGATGTTTCGTTGCCAGAAGCACTAATACCAACATCTGAAAGCTCAGTAGTTCCAGCAACAAGTTTGTCTCCACTTTGAGAACCAGATTTTATTCTAACTATAGCTTTTGATACTCTTCTATCATAGAGATTAATTACCCTTTTTGTGGCAATTCTTATTATTGGGTCTTCATCATTTTCCATTCCACCATATTCAAGGATAAGACCCCTTATTGAATAATTAAAGTTATTTGAGTAACTAGCACTCCAATTATGAAGATCATTCCAAGTCAATTCTGCATTATCTGGAAAGTGTGTACCTAATAAATGAATTCCATGTTCTGTGTTTCCAACATTATTAGGTTCTCCTGTTCCATTCCAATTTCTAAACGGCATACCATCAACAAAAACTTCTCCTATTTGCTGTCCAATAGGATCGTTAGATGAATTTGGAGTTACTCCTCTCTCCCAATTTCCATTATTTGCAGATGGAGTTTCTGATGCTGTTCTTCTAGGAGCGAATGCTAATCCTCTTCCATCCCAAAGCATTCCTTCTGGACCAGTCATCCATCTCCAAACAGGACAATCAGTATTCAAAACTTCATCATCGACGTTGGTAAAATTTTCATTGAAAAATAACTTTGTTAAACCTCCAGTATCAGCTACCGCATCATTGTTTGCCAAAGCAATTTTTGGATCTTTATAAAACAATTCTAATCCTGTCTGATCATTTGAATTATTAGCTGTAACTGTAGACTCCAATCGATAAAATTCATTTTGGATTCCTTCTAAAACCCACATTTGTGCTTCATCGGTCGTATAATTTGAAAAAGAAGTAGAGTTAATATTTTCTCTAGTATCTAAATCAACTAAGGCAAATGTAGTATTTGAAACAACTCTAACTCTATAATAACCAGTATCTAATTGACTCATTCCAGTCAAATTCAAAGCATTATTGTTAGTTCCATCCATTGCTAATTTAATTATGTCGTCTGTTGTTAAATTATGACTTCCAGTTGTCGTAACAACTGCAGGATTTGCTTTTGATATAGATATAATATTTCGTGGATTTTTATTTTGATATTTTTCAACAATATTTCTTACATAATTAACTGTTGGCGATGTTGGATTTGTTTGAAATGTGTATTCTACACCTTCACGATACATTTGTATGTCTTCAAAATTTCTAAGAGCTCTATAATCTGCTGTTGCTTGTGCTCTATTATCTCTTTGTCTAAATCCTCCACATTGATCAATAGCATCTTCATCATCTTGATCATCACTCAAGGCTAAGCCACCCATCCATCCATTACCAACTGCTTTTTCTGTTATAATATCATTTTCAGATTCACTGGTTATTGTTGCTAAATAACCACTTTTTCCAAAATAAGTTAATTGTCTCGAAAGAGAAAAGGCTTCATTCATTCTTCTGTTTTTATTGTTATACAAATTCTGTGAAGCATTATTTGCTGGGGTATTCGATAAATCTCTAGCTGGAAACTCATAAAACTCATAAAAATGATTATATCCATCACGATGTTCTTCTACATGAAGAGGTCCTAAAGAAAATAAAATTGACCTTTCACCTAATGATGGAGTTGAACCTTCATCTACATCAGTATCCGTACCATCAGTGCCATCTGTTCCCTCGTTAGCAAACGGATTCTCTCCATCTTCTGCATCTACTTCTTTAGAATTGAAATACTTAATTGACTCAAAAGCTTGTGTCCATACATCAATGTCTGCACAAGGAGCATCAGATTCATTCCCTTCATACAATGTCCAAACTTGAGGATTATAAATTGTTGGTGTTTGTGAAAGATTTAATGTAGCCGAAGAAATTGTATTACCTGAAGTATTTTTCCAAACTCTATTATTAAACCATACAAAAGCATTATTAGCATAGTTAGATGTAGGATTCCAATCGTCTGGTTTATCTTCATGTACTAAAGTTAATACACCCGTATAAGCATTCCAACCTGGATAATCGTCAGTAGTATCATGATCAACTGAAGATGATGAAGTATCACCAGTGATTGAAGATGGATAATCTTCTGCACTTGTGTCAATCTTTAAATAATCTTCTATAACATCTGGATCAGTTGCGGCATCAAGATCTAACAAATCTCCATCATTATTCCCATCAACTGGAGCAACATAAGAATCAGCTTCAATTGTTGCTCTTGCTACACAAAAATTATGATCGCTAAAACTTAATTCATCAGTATCGTTAGTATCTCCATCTTGGTTTATATCATGTTCAAGACTAAAGTGATCAAAACCACCATATTCAACAACATAGCCTGTAATACAATCTAAGCCTCCACCATCATTACAATTTGGGATTCTTCTTAAATCATTCCATTTCCCATCAGTTCTATCAGTCCTATTAATTTCCATATCAGCATAAGGTTCTCCAGAACTATTAGGTTCGCCACTTTGCCAATTCACATATGAAACTGACATTCCCATTAAAGGACCAGACTCTGATTGCATATTTGCAGCATTGCTGGTTGGATTTCTCCAATCAGAATTGGATAACCAAATATAATGTTGGTCATCAGCATCATCTAATCTTGTACCATAATAATTAGCTCTTGTTTCTCCTGCGGCTACATGAAAAGGTGTTACTCCAGTACAACCATTTTCAGTACTACTATCACACATAACGGCATCTTTAATAAATTCATTTTCAGCTGCACTTTCTATTGAAACTAGGTAACCACGCATACCTCCACAAGTGGACTGTTCAGCTCTTCTTTTTGCTTCCCACCAATCAATTGAGTCACCATTATAACCTAAATCACCACTAGCACCTGACGTAACATTTGGTGCAGTTGAGAAATATTTATAGTAATGACCATAACTATTATCGCCTGATGATGTAGTAAATTGAACACCATCACAACCACTTCCTAAAACCTCCGACCAATCTTCCTCATTAAAATCTACATTAGTAGATTTGCCTTCATCTTTTTCTAAGTAATAGAGCTTGTCTTCATATTCTGCACAATCACCTTCATTATAAGTTGATGAGGCACTGAAATCTGTAAATGAATTACTATTATTACATTGCTCCATTGCTCTTTTAAAAACATAAAAATTTGTATTAGTATTATCCTTAACTTGAATTTTAATATCTCCTGCAACACCCTCTTGACCAACATAAGTGCTAAGTGGGGTTATTAGAGGAGTTCCTTCTTGTCCTGTTAGATCATTCAAATCCTCAGATGTAAGTGCAATTTTTCCATCACCAACATCTCCTTTTTGTACTGGAGCAGATACAATTAATTCTAAAGGTACAATTTGTCCTTGAGGGCCATTTCCACAAGATAAGATTTTATAATAAACAATATCTTCTCCTGGAGGAACATTTATTGAGGGCGCATCATCTGTTGTAGAAATAACAGGATATTTTACTAATTCTGTTTTCCATAAAGTCCCTTTATTCCCAATTCCGTAAATGGTTGCATTGTTGACTCTATCAGAGCCTCTGGACGTATTGTAATCATATCCAATATTACCAGTACCCTCATTAAATTTATAATAAGAGACTAAACCAGGTTCAGAACCTGTTAATCTTCTTCTATTGTTATTTGCAATATCTGTTCCAGTTCTTGAAATATTCCAAATTCTCATCTCAGCTATATTTCCAAGCCAAGGAACACTTTGAATTAAAACGTCACCCGACAAATAGCTATTAGGTGAAAAACCGTGTAAACCTTCACCAATTGCAAGAGGCCAAAAATCACCTTCTGGTAAAGTTTCTGGTGGGTTTTCATATCCAGATTTTTCTCTTTTTCCTATGTTTGCATTGTATGTTCCTGTCAAAGTTCCATTTTGATAAATCTTAACATTACCAGTGTCAGTAGTACCGGGAGTACCACCATCCCAAACCCAAGCTATGTGAACCCATTCATCTTTAACAGGAGTTCCAACATCACCTTGATCATCTAAAACTACTTCACCAAGTCGAGGTGACCATTCATCATTTTGAACTTTAAATACCAAATCCCATTCTCTCCCCCATTCAAAAGCATGCATGTTATATGTTGATGTTGTTTGCATGTTTTTAATCCACATCTCAATCGTAAATTGTGTAGTAGGAAAATCTTTAAATTGTTCAACTAATGCAAACGATCTATCGGTATATGTCGTATCTTTATCATTTCCGCCTTTTGAACCTTGTTCTGAAAAATAAATTGATCTAACCACATCCGCGTGCCTTTGAACGTAGACTTCGTAAGACATATTTTCAAACTTTGCATCATCTGAACCTAAGTTAGCTGATATTTTTTTTGCATAATATACATCTTCATTTGAATCTGTATAACCATGTCTGTTTAAACACTTGTTATCAGAGTCTTCTACTCTAAGTGAGTTTTGGATATCAACTAATGTGAAGCTGTTAGAGTTTAATTGATCAGTAATCCATTTTTGACCTTCTTGTAACCCTGTTTCTGCAGCAAGATTGACCTGTTGCATTACTGAATTTCTTGAAACACTTTTTAAATCAGTATCATAATAAAAAAACATAGCACCAGTCATAATTGATAATGCAGATACGACAGCAATTACAAAAACTAAAACAAAACCTTTTTGTTTTTTATTGTTTTTCATTTTTATGAATCACTCCATAATTGTTGTCTGTCTATATAATTATGTGTTTCTTTACATCTGTTTGAAAGCATTCCGATTGTAACATCTTCACCATCAACAGTAACTGTTTGCTCGGCGATTTTTACAGAAGGTTGGACATTCCTTTCTGGAAAATCAAAAGTAATAACTGCTTCATCTAAGTTGCTAGTAAAAGGAACTGTTTGACGTCTAAATACTTTTTCACCACCTTTACCTTGAATATATCCCTCGATAGTCATTGCTGCTTTAGTTTTATAAACTGTAATACTTTCCATTGCAGTTTCTGAACAATCTACCCTATCGACGTAAACTTTCTCAGTTGTAGCTAATTGATTTCCTCTTAAATCTGTAGCTATAATTCTAACTGAAAAATACTTTTTATTTGCTGGAAGATTTGCCCACCTAATGTCAGAGTCATCATTTAAAACTAAATAAAATTTCTCATCTTTTTGATCAATTCTAAATCTAGAACCATGATCTACATCTTTGTCTGCATCATTATCAGGAACCTCACCTAAATTAAATCTTACAAAGTCATTAGTGTCAGGTTCTTGGGTTGTATTAGCAAAAATTTCTCCAACAACAAAATCTGTATCAACATCTTCTGCCATATCAAAATTTGTATTATCTGTTATGTTAGTTCCATCCTCTTCTTTGAATGAAACACCACTAGGTGTTGTGTTCCCAATATTAAATCCAATATAAACTTTTTTAATATCTGAGATCCTTTCATTGGCTGTATCTTGCGTTTGAACAGCATAATAAAAAGAATCTTGATGAGGTTGTCCATCATCAAAACCTGTGGGTAAAGTTTGATATCTAAATGAACCATCGGCATATACAAATACCGTGCCCCCTTCTTCAGTAGTAACAGATGCTCTAGCACCACTATAATTACTTTTGTTCCTTACATCATACATTTCACCAATATTTGGTAATTGAGAATTGTTTGCCCAAACAGCTGTAGTTGCTCTCCATGTTCCGCTCAACCTACAATTCATTGATCTACTTGATCCGTCAACTGTTTGTGTTTTTACTGTCCCAGATTCTGCTAAATCTCCATTTATCGATCCAATTTGAGCACAGTTAGTACCTGAATTTGCTTGAACCAATACTTCTAAATGTTCACCTTGTGGATCATATGACTTGCTTAGAAGTCCGTATATTCTATTTACTGTATAATAATCTTCATCCATATAATAATATAGATTTTGAGCCTTAGGCATTGGTTTATTTGAAGCTGATTTTTGAGGAACATATCTAGGCAATCTTGCAATTTGAATATTCGAATATCTATTATCTGGCTGAGAAAAAGATACAATTGCTACTGACCCTCTTTGAAACCTTTTAAACATTGACGCCTTTAGTTCGTCTGTATCTTCAGATCTAGCAGGTAAAGAGACTGCTGTCCCTGTTGCATTTTCAGTATAAGGAAAAGTAGTATTAGTGTGATCTTTTAAATTACCATTAGTATCAAACCTATAATCAAAAGCTGTAAATCTTTGACTTAAACTGTTAGCAACATGAGGTTTGTTTTCTACATTGGCTCTAAACTTGTTAGGATGATAAGTTAAGGTAACAGTGTTTTTTACACCTGCATTTCTTCCCCAGCTACATCTCCATCTGTGTGTTGCTCCAGGATTGTAACTTATTTGAGAAAATGATCTTGGATTAGAACAATTTCTATTGCCAGTATTTGTAGGTCTATTGTTATCAAATCTTGCAAAAAGTCTATCGTAACCCTGAGTATTATAATTCAATTGTTGACTATTATTTGGTGTTGACCAACCCATTAAATGACTCATATTTGCATGAGAAAGATATGACCACTCACCACTACGTCCACAGTTTCTTGTATGATTAAATGTATAGCCTTTAAAATGATGAAGATGAATTGCTGACTGGTTACCTCTTGCTGCCCACCATGACCACAAATACATATCATAAGTCATATCAGCAGGTTCTCCCCACCATTCATTTTTTTCAGCAGTTGATAGACCATCCCATTCGGTTCTCTCAACTCCTCTTAATGAATTTCTTAAGAGTGTCGCATTAAAACCTGAGGTTCCATTTAATCCTTCGTAATCAATTCCAGCACAAGCTCTTATCCTTCCATCTGGCCATTTTTTTTGAATAACACTAGGTCTTTGGTAACCAGCAGCAAAACCAAGCATGTCATCATCTAACCATGCTGACATTGAAGGATTACAATCTGGATAACCTCCAGAGCAAACCATACCTTTTAAAACGAAAGAGTCATATTCATCCTCTGAAACTAAAAATGATGGAGATGCTAAATTTTGTTGTATATAAAAAGATCTTCCATCATCAGTTAAATCAAAATTTGGTCCACCATTAGCACTACCTGTTCCATTTCTCTCATAATTAGCACTTCCATAAGTAAAACCTTTAGGATCCCATGTATGTAAATTTACATCAGAAAATTGTGGAGCATTAAACTTCATAACCCTAATGGTGTAATCTTTATATGCTTCGTTCTGATCCTCCCAGCCTTCACCTTCGCAATTAGTATCAAGGTCAGCTCTAAGCCTAATATTGAAATCTTGATATCCGTCTGCATTAAAAGAATAGTTAGAGTCGGTATTAGCAAGAGTTCCAGAAATAGTTAATGAACCATCCCACTCTCCTGCATCAGCAGAATTATTATTATTGTTATCATCATATCCTGATGTAGCTGTTAAACCTGGGGGTATAGTAGTATTAGATGTAACAGTTGTTAATTTTAACCTCATTTCACTATGACCAACTGTTGGTAGGCCTGTAATTTCAGGTGGTTTTTCTGAAGCAAATCTTATTTCTTCATGTGTTCTATTTAAATCTGATGTACCTACTTTTTCGCCTTGGTGAAGAATTATTATATCATCGTCAGTTACAAAATTAGCTAACTGAATGTCTCTAGTAATATTATTTGCACATTGAACTTTAAGACTGCCTGTAAATGGAATTACTGCTGTTCTGTTTTCATGCAAATCTTCTTCATTATAAACATAATATGTCGTTCCACCAAAATTCAAATTACGCATATAAGCTGAAGCAGAATAAGTTTCGGTTATTTTCCCATCTATAGATTGAAGTTGAATTTCAAAATCAATATGTTTACTTCTAAGTCTTATACCCAATGTATTAAAAAACTGTGCAACTGGCATCCAGTCAACATCTACTGTGGTTCCACTATCATCTTCATCACAATTAGATGTATTCCAGATCTTCTTTTTTAGAACTGTCTTTTCTGTAAGTGGTGAATATGGAACTTGAAGCTCATATTTAATAAGTTTTCTTTGAATATTTCCATCATTATCCTCTGTATCAAAGCAAAAAGATACTACTTCACCATATTCTGTATCATCTGAAACTTCTGTCCCATCATCGTTTAATACTTTAACAGGTTCTTGAACTTCACCATCTGTGCTATCAGGATGTTTATAGCCAGCCATTTTACTATCATGTTGTAAAATATGAAGAGCAAATCTTGCTTCTTGTTTCATATTATTATGATTGATTTGTCTTACGAAGGTTCCTTGAAAATTATTATAGATTGTATAAGTGGCACCCATAACAATAGTAGAGACAACCACAGCTACCAATGCTTCAGCAAGAGATAATCCTTTTTGATAAATAAATTTTTTCATATTAAGTACCTGCTAAAAATAATCTTCTGAATCTTTCCTCTATACTGTCTTGTTTAATAATTATAGTAACTTGCTTTTTCTTCACAGTTTCAAAAACATCCTCACCATCTACTTGATCGGTAACTCCATCATTATCTTTATCAACAGGAACATCTCTTTCAACGTCTTCTATTTCTAATAATCTTTTGTCACCATCTCTTGGTTCACCCAAATGTTTTTTTAATAAAGCACCCCAATTAGCTAGATCAGCTAAAACTTTTTGATTTGTAATTGTATCAGTATATGCTGTATCTTCATATTTTGTCATATCCAAGTCGTCGTAGGGATCTAAACTTCCCTCAGCATTAGATATAAAAGTTATTGGAGCATTTTCGGTTGCATCTGAGGGCATATTTTTATTTGGAGTGTCATCTGGTACATCTGATCTTTCTAAATTTAAGACTAAATTATTATCATCATCAAATGCCGTATAAGATATAATTTCATATCTTCCACCTACACCTTCAATTATAATTTGATCACCCTCGCCAGGTAATTGAGCTAATCCTTTAACTTTTAAAGTACTGCCTGCATCTGTATCTTCAAAAACTCTTGGATTACCATATTGTGCAGCAATAGGATTGTATACAGCTGCTAGTTCTTCAAACATAAATTCTACTGCATAGGCTGCCTTGTCAAATTTTCTTAAGTTTGCAAAATCTCTCTCTTGATATGACTGTAAAGTCATAAAGACTGTTACAGCTAAACCTAAAATTGCTGCAGCTGTCATTCCTTCAACTAACGAGACACCTTTTTGATTTTTAAATTTAAATTTCTTCACATTCTTTTTCCATTATTAAAAAAACCTGATTGATATGTATGTAAATAATCTGTTTTTGAACCAGCATTTCCTGATGCTTGAATTTCAGCTCTTCCATTTTCTGGAGCAGACCCATCAGGTAGAAAACAAAAAAAATTATTTGCTGCAGATACCTTTGAGCAATTTCCAGTAGTCGTTGTGCATCTACTAACTGTCATATGCTCAAGTTTTTTTGTTAAGTCAGTTTTTTTAGTTCCTTTATCGTTAGTTCCATCAAAGTCTGAGCATTTAGTTGAAGTTGATTTGTGATATTCTACGTTATATCTGTTTAATCCTTGAGCTTGCCAAACTTCAAGATCTGCAGTGTTATTGGTATTATCATTAACTATTCTGATTGTATAAGCGTTACCTTCCTCTAAAGATAACTGTCTTACATAATTGACCTGTCCTCTAATAGTTGCAAGATCATTTTCAAAATTTTCTTGTTCACCAAAGTTATCTATTGCGGGAAATCCAACAGCGCCAATCACTGCAATTATACCAATTGTGGTCATTAGCTCTAAAATACTGAAACCGTTTTTTGCCATATAAATTTATTATATTAAAATAAAAGATAATATTTAATATTTATATAATAAAAAACAAATTTTAAAAAAAAATTATTTAATACTTATCCAACGGCTTGACCTATGCTGAATATCGGCATGTAAAGAGCAATCATCAAAACACCAATAATTGCTCCAATTAAAACAATCATAAGTGGTTCAATAATTGAGGATAAGGCTGCAACCACCCCATCGAATTCTTCCTCATAATAGTTGGCAATTGATTGAAACATTTCTTCCATATTACCAGTTCTTTCTCCAACGGCTGTGAGTTGTGCAAGCGCTGGCGGAAAAATATGTTCTTCTTGTTTAAGAAGATCTGATAAGTTTTGACCAGTAACTATCTGTTTTCCAATTCTCTCAAGTGCATATATGAATACTAAATTTAGTGTTACTGACTTAGATATTTTTATTGTATCTATAATGCTTACACCCGCTCTTGTTAAATTAGCCATGATCATGCACATTCTTGATACAGTTGCTTTAACTATCAAATCACCAAATAAAGGAAATTTTAAAAACCTTTTGTGCATGGTATGTCTAAAGCCTTCAATATTTTTATATAAAAAATTATAACTAACTCTAATAATAATTATTATACCTATAATTTTCATTATATTTGTAGGATCTGCAATAAATTTACTTGCATTGACAATCACTAGAGTTGCAGCTGGTAATTTTACACCCATTGCGCCATACATTTTTTCAAATACGGGGACTACTTTCCACAACATAAAAATTGTAATCGTGGTTGCAACAGTTAACAACATCACTGGATAAAATAATGCACTTTTAATTCCTGATCTTATTTTTGCATTTTTTTCAAGTAGCTCTACAAGCTTTATCAAAAACTCATCAAGTTTACCACTTGCCTCTCCAGCTGAAATCATATTCAGATATATGTTGTCAAAAATAGTAGGATGTTTAGCAAATGCGTCAGTTAAATTCATACCACCATTTAAATCCTTAACAACTGTATGAGCGGTCATTTTCATTTTCATATGGACTGTTTGATCTCTGATCATCATTATTGACTCCAGAATAGGCAATCCAGCTTTGATCATAGTTGCAACTTTTTTTGTAAATTGTAATAATTCTTTTGGAGGAACTTTCGCCCAAGGACCAAAATTTAGATAAATATTTCCTTTTGAAATAATAATTGGAGCATTGCTTATTGGAATATCATCCAATGACTGAGATCCCTTAGAATTAGATTTTCCTGTCGCTTTTGCAATTTTGGTTACAATTATTTTTTTTTTTCTTAATTCAATTGCAGCTGCTTTTGGATCAGATGCAGAAATTTCACCTGTTATTTTTTTTCCAGCTTGTATTCCCGCATACTCAAAATTTGCCATAAATTATACTACTAAGATTCTAGAATATTCCTCTACAGATAATATACCTTTTTTAATAAAATTTCTTCCAATAGTTTGCATTGTCTTAAACCCATCCTTAACAGCAATGTCTAGCATTTCATCTCCTCTTGCGTCTCTTAGAATAGCTGTTTCAAGATTTGGAGTTTTCTTTAAAACCTCATAAATACCTTGTCTACCTTTATATCCAGTATTGTTACACTCCGTACATCCTTGACCTTTTTTTGGTTTAAAAGTTGAGAGTTCTTCCTCATTAAAACCAAACTGTAAAAGACTCTCTTTTGTTGCTTTATCATCGTCTTGAATACAGGATGAACAATTTTTTCTTGCAAGTCTTTGTGCTACTATCAAACTTAAAGCAGATGCAACCATAAAATTTGGTACACCCATGTTTGTTAATCTTACGACAGTTGAGACAGCATCGTTTGTGTGTAAAGTACTCAGTAATAAGTGCCCTGTAAGTGCAGCTTTAATTGCAATATCAACAGTTGATTTATCCCTTATTTCTCCAACTAAAATAACTTCAGGGTCTTGTCTTAAAAAAGATTTTAGTATTGCTTCAAAAGTCAAACCAATTTCATCATTTGCTTGAATTTGACCTACTCCTTTTAAATAAAATTCGACAGGGTCTTCTGCTGTCATTATATTTGTACCAGGATTATTAATTTTTTTGATACATCCATATAAAGTAGTACTTTTTCCACTTCCTGTAGGCCCTGTAACTAAAACCATTCCTTGAGGTGCTGTAATAGCTGTAACTAGTTTATCATAATCATCTTTATCTAAACCAATTTGTTCTAAACCTAAATCAGGTCCAGCAGCAAGCAAACGCATTACAACTCTTTCACCTTCTTTTGCAGGTATCACAGAAAATCTAACGTCAATATCTACATCATCCTCATTTTTAGGAGTTGGATTTTTAAATTGTAATTTGCCATCCTGTGGTAATCTTTTTTCTGAAATATCACATCCAGACATAATTTTTAATCTTGTAATAATTGCATTATAGTTATCCATTAAAAATTGTTTGAATTGTAATTGTTCTTGTAAGACACCATCTTTTCTAAACCTTACTTGTGCTTCACCTCTTCTAAATACTTCAATGTGAATATCACTAGTACCACTTAAAAATGACTCAATTAATAATTTATCAACAAATTCTACCACTGCATTCTCTTCACCAGCATTTTTTGCATTTGGTACTTTTACATTTATATTAGGTTTTGATAAATTTTGCGATTTTGTAGATTGAGTTGCTTGTGTTTTAGGTTCTTGTGTAGCCTCAATGACAGCTTTAAATTTCAGAGCTTGATCAAGATTAGATGGTTTTGCAACGTATAACTCAACATTACATCCAGTCATACTTTTAATTTTACCTGCCAATGTAGATTTTGTTGGATCAAATAAAGCTATTTTTAAAATTCTACCAGTAAGTTCAAATGGCAACATTTCATTTTCCATTATGAAATCTTTAGGTAATTTTTTTACTGCATCTTTTTTGATTGTCTGTTCCGTTAAAACAATTTTTCTTAAAGCATAATTTCTGGATACAGCAGCTACAATATCATCCTCTGATACTAAATTATCATTTATTAAATACTCAAGAATACCAAGTGGAACTTTTCCATTGCTTTCAAATTTTTTTTTTGCTTCGTTTAAGCTGGTCTCAGATAATTTTCCTGTTGTCTTAAGTAGATTAGATATTTTAAGACTAATATCTGGATTTATTGATGGCATATAAAAGTTATATTAAAAAATATGACTTATACAATATTAGCGCTTAGAAATATCAACAGTTGTGTTTTGTCGTCTGATTGAGTTTTTTCTTGAAAAAATAGACCTAATAAAGGGATTTTTGAGAAGAAAGGAACATAGTTTTTACTGTTCACTCTTGTATTTTTATATACACCGCCCAAGACAGCTACATCTCCTGCATTTATTGTAATTACAGAAGTGATTCCTTGTTCTTGTGTTGTTACGCTTCCGTCTGCTAACGACGATCCTGGTTCATCATTAGAAATTTCTAGTTCTAATTTAACTTGAGTATCATGAATTATTTCTGGAGTAACAGTTATGCTTAAGTTTTGTGGAATTTCTTCTGTACTTCCAGCGGCATCACCTGATGCAGGTATTACTTTAACTAATGTAGTTCCTTGAGTTAAATTAGCTTCTTCTCTATCCATTGCAAATAATTTTGGATTTGAAACAGTTTCTGTATTAGCATCATTAACAGATGAATTGATTATAGCTTTAATTTTTGTCATGCCAATATTACCCAATAAAAAAGCTCCACCTGCAACAGATATATCATCTGCTGTATAACCGGTGTTAGTTAAACCATCTGTTGGTGTGTTTGAAGGTGAAAATTCACTAGTATTACTTGGGTTAGTGTCTATACCAACCATTGTAATTCTATCTCGTCCATTAATAACTTGCTGAACGTTAGCTGCATCTAATTTAGCACTAAAGCTTTTTGTAAAACCATCTGATGCATTAATAATATAAGCTTCAATCATCACCTGTTTTTTTTCTAGGTCAATTTTATCTAAAATATTTTCAGCTTGATTTAGTTGAGCATAAGTTCCTGTTATAATAATTTGGTTATTTTTTTCATCATCAACCATTGAAAATCCTTCTGCCTCACCCATTACTTCTCCTAATGAGTCTACTAAGTCTCCTGATTTTTGATAAAACACTTTAAATACCTCTGTCACTACTGGTTCATTGCTCTCACCATCAGTACTTACTGAACCACCAATTTCAAGCGACGCCAAATTATTATTCACTTCAATTGTATTATCTATTTTGGATTTTTCTAATTCTGCAAAAAATTCTTTTGTATGTACTCTTAAGAGACCAGAGTCTTCATCAACTGTCATGATTAAATTATTAATATCTAAAATAGCATACACTGCTGATCCCCATTTAATATTTTCAAAGTCAATTGTTATTTCTCCATTAACTTCATCACCAATAATTATATTTCTTTGAACTAGGCTAGCAAATAACTTCAAGGCTGCTTTAATATTCATATTATTAAGTTTTAAACTTACTTCGGTAGTTTCAAGTTTTTTAATTTCTAAGTTTCTATCTATAACTTTTAAAGATTTTTTTTCTAATTCAACACCATTGGTTAAAGAAACTCTTCTAGTCATCATTTTTTTATTATTCTCATTTTTGCCAACAATTTCTTGAGCTGCATCGGCAAATTCGTCTGAAGTTTTTCTAAAATTTTCAGCACTAGATTTTACATTAAATGCTTCAATATCTTGAACAGCACCTTTATCTTTTTGCTGATAAGCCATTTTTGGTCTATCAGACATACTACAGGCACTTAGTGAAATGATCATTAAACTCAAGAGAATATATTTTAATTTTGGTGCAAAAAAGTTATTCATTAATTAAACAAATCCTCTACGTTAGTTACCGTTTCATTATCATCATTCTCTGATTGATTTTCAATCAGTGAATCATCTTCACTATTATCTATATTTTCACTTATATCTGTATCATTATTTGATTGAGGTAAAGATGCAATTGCCTGACCGACTATTGGTGTGTTTATTAAAAATTCAAATTCAATATTATCTTCTAGTACAATCATACGAGTACTTTCAATGGAAACAATTACTCCATCTCTATTTCCTATTCTATCTCCTTCTCTTACCATGAATTGTCCACCATCAATTTCAACTATAGCCAAATTTTTTCTGTCTATATTAAAATCATTAATACTTTTTTTACTCAAATTTTCATAATCTATCTTATTGTTTGCGTAGATAGGAATTTTGATTAGTTGGTTTTCATTTAATACTAAAGTATTATCATCAAAATTATTAAAGCTAATTAATTCTGAAGTTTCCCTTTCATATCTACCTGCAATATCGCTAATTGTTTCATTCTCATCTGTAACGTGAATAAAAAATGGCAATAAAAGTTTATCTCCAATTAATAAAATGTCTTCCTCATTAATATCGTTGTATGAGGCTAATTGAATTGGATCTATTTTATATCTTTCTGCAACAGCATTTAAACTTTGGCCTTCTTTAACTATATGGAATCTATTTGGAATTACTAGTTTATCGCCAATCACAAGTTTTCTTGAACCTGGATAAATAGCGTTAGCAAGTTCAATCTCTCTTAGTGAAAAACCATATCTAAATGCAATTTTTTCTATAGTTTCATTTTCTTCGATAGTATGAGTTGTAGGAATGTTTGCTTTATCAATTTTTCTTATTTTTTGTCTTACAAAATTATCTTTAGACTCTTTACTTAGAGCTGTGCCTTTTAAAGTGTAATTTTTAAGTGAAAATGCAACCATTGGATCAATATTTAAAACTGTGATAATTTCTTCACTATTCGTTTCATTTTCCACTATTTCTATTGTTTCTTGATCTTCCTCAAAAAGATCCTCTGCAACTTCTAAATCTTGTTCCTCTTCAATTACTTCTTCAACATCAAGTTCAACGACTTCTTCTTTTAATTCTGTTATTTCTTCTTCTTTAATTATTCCAATTTCATTTGTAAATGGGTCATTAGATAAAACATTAGAGTGATAAAAAAATAAAAGTATTGTTAATAAAATTTTTATCATTTCTTTTTACTCTCTTTTGTAAGTTCAAAAACTACAGCTTCGTCATCAAAAAATTCATCATCAACTGGCTTTAAAGATAAACTAGAATTAAATTTTTTTGTGATATTTTCATTAGGGATTTCTTCAATTTTTGGAGCAGGTTGACCTTCTATTGTATACAAGTCAATTCTATCTTTTTCTGAAAACTCAACCATCGCTTCTATCTTGCTATCATTTACAACATCATTTTCTGAAAAGTTATTCATCATATTGACAACAGCTTGGTCATTTTTAGCTACCCCTGAAAATAAAATATTTGTTTTTTCTTCAATTCCAAAACTTGTCAATCTTATATCTTTTGGGATAATTTTATTCAGATTTGCATAAAGATTTGCAGTTGTCTTTAAATTAGATCCTAAAGAGCTGGCTTGTTCAACTTCTTGATTAATTTTTTGAATTTTTGCCTGATAACCGTTTAGAACATTTTGTTTTTGTTCTAAATCTTCTTTTAAAGATGCAGCTGCAGCTAATTTTGATGAATTGTTAAACATTTTAAATATCTTGAATGGCACAACATGGGCTGCAAAAGCCAAGATAAAAACCATTGAAACTATTAGACAAACATTTCCTAGAGATTTAGATCTTCTGTTAATTTTTACTTGCTCAAAATTAGATAATAAATTTATAGATATGATTTCATTTGTAGGGCTATTAAATGAATTTAATTTTCTTGAAGCAATTCCAATAGCTTCTGATGCCAAAGATTTATTGCTCAATGAATCTATATATTTTTTTGCTTCATTAGAAAATTCAATTGAATCTTCTGGGTTGTAATGTTTAACTACAACATCACCTAGTTGACGTTCAATTCCTTTGGCAAGGTTTTTGACTTTTGATTTATCTGTAACAACTGTAATTATACTTATTGGATCAAATTCATATTTTGTTTCATACTCAACAAGTGCTTGTTTTATTTGTGAACTTAATCTCTCAAAAATCTCATCCCAAAATTCTGTTTCCACTGTTTCAACTTCTTCCATAGTATCAAGCAAAACCTGATCAGCCTCAATTATATTTAGCTCCGAATATTGAAAACCTTTAGTTGAAGATACTGTAATATTTTTCGACTCTTTTGTGTAATTGAAAATTACATTTGGTGTTTCAAAACCATCTTTACTAAGTTCTATTAACTGAGTATTAATATGTGAAAAAGGAGCAATATCTATTACTACAGGGTTGTATCCTGCAAGTCTGAATATATTTGAATATGCCTCAACATATTTTTTTTCCATTGTGACAAGAACAATATCCATGATGCCAATCTCTTCATTAATATTCACCACAGAGTAACTTGTTTCAAATTCCTCTAAACTTTCAGGTGTTTCATCAAATTGATCCCAAAAACCTCCTACTGCATTAGCATCTCTAAGACTATCTTCATCCATTACTGGAATTTGCAAATTATAAATCTGAGCTTGTGAAGAATTTAAAGATATTGCAACATCTCGCGTTTTTGTTTTTATTGAGTCTAAAGCATTTTTAACTTGATCACTTAAATAAGTAGTTGCAGATAAAAAATCTTGATCTTCTCCTATTCCTGCAATTTGTTGATTTGAAAAATTATCTACTTTGCAAGTATTCTTTTTAAATGATATTTCTGCAGCTTGAATATATTTATCCCTTATAACTACTCCAATTACTTTCTCTTTATTTGAATGAGATTTTCCAATTAATTTTATAATTGGTGCAAAAGCTTTTGATATTGGAGGCCCTAATTTGTCTATCATTTTTTTATAAAACCTTTAAGAATCACAATAAAGAATACCGATTCGCTGCACAAGCATTAGTTGTAAAGCATAATAAATTAGTCGACATTAAAAAAAACTTGAAAAATAGTAACTTTTAGAGCATCAACATCATTATGAGTCTGCAAGATAAATTAAAGTCATACCCAAAAGATCATGATTTATCAGATATTCACATTAGATCGAATCAACCATTTGCAATAAGAGTAAATGGTGAAATTAAAGTTTTTAATAATGATGTAATCTCTAGACAAGATATAGAAACTTTTTGGAAACAATCATTAGATAAAGCACAGTATGATTATTTAATCAGTAATGGTGATTTAGATTTTGCAGTAGTAGTTGATGGGCAAAGATTTAGAGCTAATGGGTATTATTCTTCATACGGACCAAGTATGGTTCTAAGAAAAATTATAAGTGAAATACCAAATATTGAAAAATTAGGTCTACCTCCAGCGGCACATGAAGCAATAACTCATAAAACTGGTTTAGTTTTAGTCACAGGGCAAACAGGTTCAGGTAAATCAACTTCTCTTGCTGCTATGATTGATCAAATAAATTCTCACAGAGCAGAAAATATTATTACGATTGAAGATCCGATAGAATTTGTTCACCCTGCAAAAAAAAGTATAATTTCTCAAAGAGAAGTTGGTAAAGATACTGGGAGTTTTGCTAAAGCATTAAAATCAGCTTTAAGACAAGATCCAGATGTAATTCTTGTTGGTGAAATGAGAGATCTTGAAACTATTTCTTTAGCACTTACTGCTGCAGAAACTGGTCACTTAGTTTTTGGAACTTTACATGCAAGTAGTGCGTCATCTACAATTACAAGAATTCTAGATGTTTTCCCCCCTGCGCAAAAAGAACAAGCTCAATCGATGTTAGCTGGATCAATAAGATTAGTAATGTCACAACAACTTTTAAAAAAAAAAGGAGGTGGCAGAATAGGTTGTCATGAAGTAATGACTGGAACTCCAGCTATAAGAAACTTAATTAGAGAAGGAAAAACAGAACAGATTCAATCAACCCTTCAAACTTCTGCTAAAGATGGAATGTTTACAATGGAAAAATGTCTAGAAGGGTTAAAGTTAAAAAAATTAGTAGATTAATTAATTTGGACTTTGAACAAATCTTTGTTGAGGGACTGTTGCAGTAAACTTTCCAACACCAGTACAATTATTTTTTGTTTGCTCTCCTAAGCCTCGATTTACACTTGAAGGATTTGGATCGTTTGTGCCTTTGCATGTTAATTCTAAATTCATTTCTCCAGTAACTTCTACATTAATCTCTCTAAACTTAATATTACTGGCTGTAGACTTTGTAATAATATTATTATAAAAATAATTTGCGATAAAAAATGCAAAAAATGCAATTAAAAATATTTTAATGTTTTCTAAATTTTTTTTAAATATATTTTTCATAACTTTCGTCATTATATATTTTATTCCTCAAAACACTAATGCAAATATTTACCAATTAACTTGTAAAAATAAAAAGAATACAACAGTTTGGGTTTATTCAAACAAAAGAGAGCAAGTGATTTTAACCTCAATCAATAATTCAGGCACAAAGGTAAATTTTAAAATGAATAGATCCACTCCATCATCTTTTGTATCAAAAGGATCAATAGCAGGTTTAGAGACTAATGTAACTTATACTCAAAAAAATAATGAATTAGCTATGTTACAAAAATCACTTAGAGGTTCAAATCAATTTTATAAATGTCAAGAACCAAAGCTAATTAAAGAAGAATAATTAAAAAATTAAAGTAAGTATAGTTCCACCATCATCTTGATGTTCATAACTAAATTTCTTAGTGATACTTTTTATGAAATGTATACCTAAGCCACCTGGTTTAATATCATCTAGTGCTCTTGGTTTTATCTTATTTGACGAAACTCTAGTCCCAAAATCTCTTAATTCTGCTTTTAAACTTGTGTCTGAAATTTTTTCTAATTTAATGGTTATTTTTTTTGTTTTATCAAAATCATAAGCATGACGTATAATATTTTGTAAAGCTTCATCTATTGCTAATTTAACTTCAAAAATATCTATTTTTAAAACATTTTCCTTACAAAAAATTTCAATATTTTTCCTCACATTTTTTAATTCAGCAGGATCGGATTTAATTTCTAATATCATCTTAATTTTTGATATTATATCCCTTCTTTAAAAGAATACTGACGACAGTCACACAGACTAGTAAAAAAACTACCATTGAGATAACACTTATCCAAATATTAAAATCTGAAACACCATAAAAAGAAAATCTTAATCCATTAATCAAATATACTACTGGATTAAAATAAGTTACCATTTGCCAAAATGGTGGGAGCATATCTAAAGAGTAAAGACTTCCACCTAGAAAGACCATGGGTGTTATTACTAGTGTTGGAATAATAGACATCTGTTCAAAATTAGAACTCATTAATCCAATCAAAAAACCAAACAAAGCAAAAGTAAAAGCAACAAGTAACAATAAAAAAATCATAAGAAGAGGATATTGGACTTCAACATCAACAAAAAAAGTCGAGGTTATAAAAATTATCAGTCCTACTATAAGTGTTTTGGTCGCCCCTGCACCAACAAAAGCTAAAACAATCTCAAAAGTTGAAATTGGAGCAGCTAAAATTTCATAAATAGTTCCATTAAATTTAGGAAAAAAAATACCAAACGAAGTGTTACTTATTGATTGAGTTAACAAAGTTAACATTAACAAACCAGGAACAATATAAGATCCATAACTAACACCATCAATATCTTTTACATATCCTCCAATTACTGAACCAAAAACAATAAAATAAAGAGAGGTAGATAAAACTGGAGATAATATTGATTGCATTAATGTTCTTCTAAATCTATCCATCTCATGAAGATAGATTGCTTTAAGTGCGTAAAAATTAATTCTCATTTTTTTCCTTAACTAAACTTACAAATATCTTCTCTAGTGTACTTTGCTCAGTCTTTAAATCTTTTAACTTTAATCCAGCATCTTTAATGTCTTGTAATAAAGTAGTTATCCCTGTTTGTTTGGCTTGTACATTATATGTATAATCTAAAGCCATATTATCATTAACAAGTGAAAGATTGTATTGATCTAATACTTTCGGGATTTCATTTACTTTTTCTTGAAGTTCTACGGTAAGTTTTTTATGACCCATCTTTTTTAAAAGCTCTTTTGTCTGATCAACAACAATAATCTCTCCTTGATTGATAACACCTACTCTATCAGCTATTGCTTCAGCTTCTTCAATGTAGTGAGTTGTTAAAATAATAGTTACTCCTGTCTTTCTTAACTCTTCAACTACTTTCCACATATCTTGTCTTAATTCTACATCAACACCTGCAGTAGGTTCGTCTAAAAATAAAATAGAAGGCTCATGTGAAAGAGCTTTTGCAATAAGCACTCTTCTTTTCATTCCTCCTGATAATTGTCTTAGTCTTTGATCTTTTTTATCCCAGAGACTCAGTTGTTTTAAAATTTTTTCTATATGTTCTGGATTTGGTTTTTTTCCATATAATCCTCTTGAATATGAAACATTATTAAAAACTGTTTCAAAAGACTCTAATGTTAGTTCTTGAGGGACAAGTCCAATTCTAGATCTTGTTTCTCTGTAATCATCAATTATGTCAAAACCATCAACATGAACTTTTCCTCCTGAAGGCTTAACAATTCCACAAATGATACTGATTAATGTAGTTTTGCCTGCACCATTAGGTCCAAGCATTGCAAAAATTTCACCTTTTTTAATTTCAAGGTTTATGGTTTTAAGTGCATTAAAACCATTATCATAAGTTTTAGATAAATTATTTATTGAGATTTCATTATTAGACATCGAAAGATATATAATTGTAAATTATATTTATACAATAAATTATTATCTCTTTAATCTTTGATGAATTTAAGCCAATTTCTAATTTCAAAGGTTTTGTTTTCAAAATCTAATTTTTTATCTTCCTCTTTAATGAGTGAAATATGTTGTGAAAATTCATCTTCATTTTTGAAATAATTATTTTTTAATAATTTTTCTTTTCTTAGGTTAGTAAGATTAATTGTTTGTTTATACTCGTAATCAGAATGATATTGCATACCCCAAACTACACTATTCTTATAATTTATCATTAATCCCATTACGTCATTTACAGAATTACTAGCAAGCACTATTGAATTTTCTGGTATTTCACATACTTCGTCAAAGTTAAAAGCTGGAGTGTTAAATCCATTTTTTTTGCTCTCATATAGTGGGTGCTTTAAACCTTCTTCGTTTATTTTAACAGATGTAGCGATTCCCATATGGGCGCCTTTCTTTCCTTTATTTACTTTTCCACCTGCAGCAACAGAACAAACTTGTAATCCCCAACAAATTGCTAAAATTTTTTTTCCACTGTTCAAACAATCTTTTGCAAATTTAATATGTTTATTAATTTCATCAGACATATCATTCAGTCTCATTGCTCCACCTGTAAAAGCAATTCCGTCATAACTATTAATTTTTCCTATAGCTAAAGAGCTTTCGTTGTCATTACCAGGATGAATAATTTCAATATTTGCATCTGGCTCAAATCTTAAAAATAAATTTTTTAAATTTTCTGAAACTTTTACGCCAGCAGCTTCAATGAACATTTTAGAGTCTTGTTCGACATTGCCTTCAACAATTAAAATATTTAAATTTTTCACTTAAACTTTAAAATAGTTTTCCAGACATGCTATGTTCATACATGACTTTCATATCTTCTACAGAAAGTTTTTTTGGATTACCACCTGTGGATGGATCTTCTAACGCCATTTTTGATAAACGCTCGATATCAAAATCTACTTCCTTTATCACCTCTGACAGTTTATGAGGAATATTTAAATCTTCTCTTAACTTTAAAGTCCAATTAACAAACTCATCAAAAGATTTAACTTTAAATTCTAAATAATCACAAATCTTTACGATTTTTTCTTCGATCACATCTTTATTAAATGTCAAAACATAAGGCATAAATATAGCGTTAGATAAGCCATGATGAACATTATTCAGAGCATTTACTGGGTGACTTAAAGAGTGAATAGCGCCTAAGCCTTTTTGAAACGCAGTTGAGCCCATACTTGCAGCTGTGAGCATATTCATTCTTGCTTCAATATTATTTCCATCATTAACAGCTATTAACAACCATTTATTTATTAATCTCATGCCCTCAAGTGCAATACCATCTGCCATTGGATGAAAGCCAGGTGCACAAAAAGCTTCAAGGTTATGAGCAAGAGCATCCATACCAGTTGCTGCAGTAATTTCTGCTGGAAGGCCTACTGTTAAATGTGGATCTAAGATTACGATTGATGGTAAAAATTTGGGATGAAAAATTATTTTTTTTACTCCAGTTTCTTCATTTAAAATTACCGAGGCTCGTCCTGTTTCAGATCCAGTTCCTGCAGTTGTTGGAACTGCAATTATTGGAGCTATCTTTTCAGAATTTGCTTTTGTCCAATTGTCTCCAACATCTTCAAAATCCCATATAGATAAATTTTGACCAGACATAAAAGCAATAGCTTTACCTACATCCAATCCACTGCCTCCACCAAATGCGATTACACCATCACATTCGTTTTTCTTATAACTAGCAACACCTTCCTCAACATTGCCACCTGTTGGGTTACCAACTACATTTGAATATAGTTGAACTGAAAATCCTTCTTTTTCTAAATCAGCTAAAGCTTTTTTGACTATGTCAGCCTCAGCCAAACCTTTATCAGTTACAAGTAAAGGTTTTTTAATATTTAAGTTTTTACAAGCGTCGCCTAAATCTTTAATTCTATTCTCACCTACCCACATTGTTGTTGGGTAATTCCAGTTATATTTTTGCATGTTATTATTTAGTGTTTATTAATTTGATGATATATATATCATTTTATTAAATTAATTTAATCAAATTTTTATGCAACAAACAATTACTCCAATAGATAACACTGTCTACATCGAAAGAGAATATAACTCTGATAAAATTGAAAGCACAATTATCAATTCAACTAATGCACAGATTGGTTGGTATAATTTAGGTGTTAAAGAAAGAGTTAGCTTATTAAAAAAATTTGTTGATGATTTTTTATCAAAAGAAAAAAAAATTTCTGAGGAGCTAAGTAGACAAATAGGTAGGCCTATTTCTCAAGCGGTTGGTGAATTAAAAGGTTTTAAAGAAAGAGCAGATTATATGCTTTCAATTGCAGAAAAAAAATTAGCAGACATAGACGTAACCAAGGACTCAAACTTTAAAAGTTTTATTAGAAGAAGAGCCTTAGGAGTAGTTTTCGTAATTGCACCTTGGAATTATCCCTATCTTACAGCAGTTAACTCTATTATTCCGGCTCTAGCTGCTGGAAATACGGTTATATTAAAACATTCTGCACAAACGCCTTTGTGTGCAGAACAACTTTATGAGTCTGCAAAAAAAACACTTCCAAAAGATGTTTTTAATTTTTTACATCTTAACCATAGTGATGGGTTAAAAGTTGTCTCTGACAATAGAATAAATTTTGTTTCTTTTACTGGATCAGTCAAAGCAGGTTATGATGTACAAAAAGCAACCCATACTAAGTTTATTGATATGGCTTTAGAATTAGGTGGAAAAGACCCTGCTTACGCAAGATATGATTGTGACTTGGACAAAACAGTTGAAAATTTAGTTGATGGATCTTTTTTTAATTCTGGACAATCTTGTTGTGGAATTGAAAGAATTTATGTTGATGAAAAAATTTATGATAATTTCTTAGAGAAGTTTATTTCACTTTCTTATAATTATAAACTTGGCAATCCTCTTGAAAAAGAAAACAACCTAGGCCCTGTAGTTAAGTTATCTGCTGCTGAATTTATAGTAAATCAAATGGAAAAGGCAGTAAGTAAAGGTGCAAAAAAAATGATTGATGAAAATAAATTTAAATTTCCAAAAGAACATAAAAATTATCTAGTTCCTCAAGTTTTAACAAATGTAAACCATGATATGGATTTTATGACTGAAGAAACATTTGGTCCTTGTGTTGGAATAATGAAAGTTAAAAATGAAGATGAGGCTGTAAGTTTAATGAATGACAGTCCCTATGGTTTAACAGCATCAATTTGGACAAATGATATAGAGGTTGCTGAAAGAATTGGTAATCAAGTTCAAACTGGAACTTTTTTTATGAATAGGTGTGATTATTTGGATCCAGCATTGTCTTGGACTGGCGTTAAAGAAACTGGGAAAGGTTGCTCGCTATCTGAAATAGCTTATGAAAAACTCACTTCACCTAAAAGTTTTCATTTAAGAAAAAAACAATAAATGAAACTTAATTTTAAAGGAAAAAGTGCTGTTATAACTGGGGCTTGTGGTGGTATGGGTCTTGAAGTTTCAAAATCACTATCCAAAAATGGTATTTCAGTTTTAATGTTAGATATTAGAGCTCCTGAAAAATCTTTTTTAGAAAAAAATCAAAATTGTATTTTTAAAAAAGTAGATGTTACCAATTTAAAAAATCTTAAATCTAAAATTGATCATTTTTACAAAAAAAATAAGAGCATAGACTATTTAATCAACACAACAGGGGTATTGTGGTTTGATAAGGATGTTTCTGCTGTAGATATTCAGACAGTTACTTGGGATAAGGTTTTTGAAATTAATCTTAAATCAATGATGTATTTATCAAAAATAATTATTCCACTAATGAAAAAAAATAAATTTGGGTCAATGGTTCATATTTCATCTATTGATGCTTTATCTGGTGATGACAAGCCACAAGATGCTTATGGCGCATCAAAAGCTGCGATGATTAGACTTTCTAAATCTTTAGCAATCCAATTTGCGTCTTACAATATAAGATCAAATATAATTTTACCTGGTCCTATTGAAACTGGGATGCAAAAAAGATGGAAAAAAAATCCGAATGCTAAAAAGAATTTGGAAAAGTTTATACCTCTAAATAGAGTTGGAAAACCGACTGATATTTCAAATGCTTGTGTATTTTTGTTAAGTGATGAAGCTAATTATATTACTGGAACTGAAATAATTGTTGATGGTGGTTTAACAGCTAAACCTTGATTAATTTATCTAGGCGCCTTTTTAAAGGCGCCTAAAAATATTTTTTATCTGTAAGGATATCCTGCTTTTTCCATTGTTTGAGCATATAACTTAAATGCATCAACAACTTTTTTAGCACGTGGACTAATCTTAGAAGTTTCATCCCAGAACTCTTTCGAGTCTTCAACAACTTTACTCCACTCGTTAGCTGGTAAGCTAGTTAATTCCATTTTCTTACCGTTAACACGTAGATCAGCTTCTCCGCCCCAGTACCATACTTGTCTATAATAATGAGAATCATTAATAGACATTCTGTATAATGCTTGAAGTTTTGGACTTAATTTATCCCAACTCTTTTGGTTGGCAAAATAAGATCCAAACCATGCACCTGTTACTGAATTAGTTAGTGCATATTTACAGATATCAGCCCAACCCACTTCGTAAGCTTCTGTAAATCCACACCAGCAAACACCATCAAGTTCACCAGTTTGCATAGCTACCTCAACATCATCCCAAGGCACAATGACAGGAATTAATCCATATCTTGCTAAGAACTTACCTGCAGTCGGAACACCAAACACACGTAATCCTTTCATGTCAGAAAGTTTTGTTATTTTTTTATTTACAGTAAATAAATGACATGGATCCCAAGCACTAGTGCTTAACCATTGAACTCCATCTACTTCACTGTATGCTTCATCCCAAATTTCATTTAAACCATAATATTTAAATAAAGATGGAACATCTAAACTGTATCTAGTTGCAAATGGGAAATATCCACCAAATACCTGAATATCTACTGGTGAACCCATAGTTGCATCATCACTCTGTACAGCATCAATTGTTCCAGCTTGCATTGCTCTGAAGAGCTCATCAGTTGGAACTAATTGATCGGCATAGTAAAGCTCGATTTCCATTTCACCGTAAGCAGCTTTATTAAATGCTTCAATTTGTGGTTTAATTACGTGGGCACCTAAAGGAGCTCCAGAATATGTTTGAAGTCTCCATTTAATTGGATTTGAGGCTGCATATACATATGGAGCCTTAACCGCCGCCGCACCTGCTGCTCCTAAAGTTAAAAGACCAGCTTTTTTTATAAACGAACGTCGTTTGCTCGTAATTATTTTTTTCTCTTTTTTCACAAGGTTTCCCTCCCTTTCAATTAAAGTCTATAATAAAAAGAAAGATGATTAAACTAATTTTAAATGAATTTTGTCTATTATATTAACAATAACTAAACTAAGAGTTGTATCTATCTTGAAAGATATTTTTCAGGTAGATAAGTTGCGATCTCTGGAAAAATCATAACAACAGCAAGACCAAATACCATGACCAGAACAAATGGAATTATTGATCTATAGATATCTGCTAAAGTAATTTCTTTTGGAGCCATTGCTCTCATTAAAAATAAATTATACCCAAACGGAGGTGTCATGTAAGCTATTTGACAAGTTATAGTATACAAAACACCATACCAAATAGGATCAAATCCAAGAGCAATTATTAGTGGCACATAAAGTGGAGCTACAATTACAAGCATTGCAGTATCATCTAAAAACATTCCCATTATGATGTAAGATAGCTGCATCATAATTAATACACCCCACGGAGATAAATTCCATTTTTCAATAAATAAAGTTTCAATAGCCTTTCCAGCACCAAGGCCATCAAAAACTGCTCCAAAACAAAGTGCTGCAAGTATTATCCACATAAACATACAAGAAACTCCCAAAGTTTTTCTTAATGTTTTTTCTAAAATTTCTTTATTAAATCTCTTTTTATATATAGCAGCTAATGTTGCTAGAAATGCACCAACTGCAGAACATTCTACTAAACTTGCTATTCCCATTAAAAATAATCCAGTCATTAAAAAGAAAATTACAAAAGGAATTATTCCAGCTTTAAGTAATTTTAATTTATCTATTAAAGGAATATCTCTTTCTTTCTTCGGTAGAACTGGGCCAAGTTCTGGCTGAAGTCTACATCTAATATATATATAAAGAATAAATAAAGTAGCCATTAATAAACCAGGTAACAATCCAGCCATCCAAAGTTTACTAACAGGTTGTCTTGCAATCATTCCATATAAAACCATAACAACACTTGGAGGAATTAAAATTCCAAGCGAACTTCCTGCTTGAACTACTCCAGTAATCATTCGCTTATCATATTTTCGTTTAAGCATCTCTGGTAAAGCAATTGTTGCCCCAATAGCCATACCTGCAACACTTAATCCATTCATTGCTGAAATAGCTACCATCATAAACATTGTACCTATGGCCAAACCTCCTTTTAAACCACCCATCAAGACATGAAACATTTTATATAAATCATTGGCTATTCCAGATTCTGAAATCATAAAACCCATATAAATAAATAAAGGCAGTGTTAACATTGGATACCATTTAAAAAGTTTCCAAGTGGCTGTGTATGGCATTTCTATTGAGCCATCTCCCCAAATCAATAACGCTGAGGCTGTTGCAACAAAACCAATAGCACCAAATACTCTTTGACCAGTAAACATCATGGTCAACATTGTTATAAACATAAACAACGCTATAAATTCATAACTTAAGTATTGTGCTAACATTTAAATTTTTTTATTCCTTATCTTTGCAATATCTTTAAATAAAGTGGAAAAAGCTTGAAGTAACATTAACAATATTCCAATTAACATTAATGTTTTAATGGGCCATACATAAGGCGCCCAAGCTGTAAATAGTTTTTGCTTAGTTTTAATTGTGTATTGTAGACTTGTAATTGAGCCATAAAATAAAATTATTAAGTAAAAAATTAAAAAACCACTGGTACAGACATCCATTATTGCTTTTCCTCTTTTTTTAAGTCTTCCATAAAATAAATCCATCCTCACATGGTCATCTGTGATCATGGAATAACCACCACCTAAAAGATAGTAAGCTGTAATAGTAAATTGAGCCATTTCAATAATCCACATAAGTGGAAAGTTAATAATATTTCTTGTCACAAATGACAAAATCAACAGAAACATCATGAAAAAAATCCAGTACATCACAAATCTTCCAACTTTTTCACAGATCGTATCAATGAGATGTACGTAGTATTTAATTATTTTTGGCATAATTGTTAAAGATTAACAGAATTATATTTTAAATGAAAATTTGATTCAACCTAGTAAACCTATTTTGATCTTAAAAAAATAATTGGTGTAATTGTTGCAATTATAAATGATAAAAATAATAAAGATTGTGATATGAGTGGATTAAATAATTCTTTTGACAATAATACACCAACTAATAAACTTTTTGAAAAATCTGGAGACGGGAACAATAAAAACCCTCCAATTAAACCTACAATTATAGCCTTATAGGCTATCTTCTCATCTAATTTTTTATCATAAAAACTATAAAAAATTGTGAAGACAAAAGCACAGCAAAATAAATCTGCTAATAAAAATAAATATAAAATACTAAATCCTTTTGAGGCTACAAAAAATGCAATTAAGGATAATCCAACAATTATATATTTTGATAATTTTAAATAATCAGTTTTCTTATCTAAATTTAAAGTTGCCTTTCCATCAACTACTATCAAACTTGAAATAGCATTAATTAAAGTATCAACCGTAGAAATAGTTAAAGCTAGAGCTAGAACTATAATTAATAATGAAATGTATTTTGTGTTTTCATTTAATAAAAGTGTAAAAAATCCTAAATCAGGAATAACTTTTGAGTTTATTGAAACAGCAACCAAACCTGAAAAACCCATAAAAAAAACAATTGGAACAATAATAAAAAAAGAAACTAAAAGACTTTTCTTTAAAGTTTCATAATTTTTTGCAGCATATACTCTTTGCCAATTTCCTTGATGAAACAAATTTGTAGCGGCAACCGCAATAAAAAAAGTTATTCCAGCTGTATAACTTGGAATATAATTTGCACTGACTAAGTGAGGACTTTTTTCTTTAATAAATGAAAAAGAAAATTGATCTGCATTAATATTTAATATGTAATTAAATGAAACAATTAATAAAATAAATATTACTATCATTTGAATATTATCAGTGAAGATAGAGGCTCTTAAACCTCCGTAAAGTGTGTAAACTAAAGTTGATATAATGATTATAAATGACGTAATCCATAATTCAGTTCCTGAAATATAATTTATTAAAAAAGCAACTGCTGTTAGCTCTGCACAAAGAAATATGAACATATAAAAAATGCTCATTAATAAAACTAATTTAAATAAACTCTTACCAAATTTTTTTCTAACAAATTCAATTATAGTTGATCCTTTTTTAAAATCTTTTCTTATTTTTTTTCCAAGAAATATAAAAGCAATCATTGGAAATGCAGTTCCAAGTGCATAACCAATTACAGCACCTATACCACCCCAAGTAGCGGCAGATGCTGGACCGAATAAAATCCAGGCTCCTAAGGCGGAAGCAACCAAACTTAAAGTTAAAGAAAAAGACTCTATATTTCTATTTGCAGTTAGATAATTAGATAAACCTTTAAATTGCTTAGAATAAAATATTCCTAAGAAGCTAAAGATTAAACTGATTGATATGACTAGTAAAAGTGAATTTGATTGACTTAATAAATAGTTTTCCATTTTTTTCCCTTTCTGAATTACCGGACAGGTTCTAAGGGTTTAATCTCAGTCTTTTACGACACCCCTTAAATAAATATTAGATTAAATTAAATGTTTTTCAATAAGATAATATAAAGTGAATATTATCAATGAAATACATATCATTATAAAAACTTTTTCTTGATTACTCATGTTCTTTTATTTTCCATTATTTCAATCATACATTGCGTAGCATATTCTCTCCATTCAGAGGATGATTTATTTTTTAAACTATTTAAATGATCTCTATTATTCTTAATATCTTCTTTATGTTTTATTTTGTCAGCTTCTTCTAATTGTAACTCCATATTATCTAAATTTTTTTCCATAGCTGTAATCCAATCTTTGCCAAGCTTTACACACTTATCATCATCTTTTTCATCACAAATTTGTTTAAAAAAATTAAAGATAACATCATCTGTTTTATTTAAATTTGACATTATTTTTTACATTCTCCAATTGAGCCTGCACCACATTTTTCACCATCTGTCCAATTTGCTCCTATTAGATTTGCGCCCTCAAAATTAACATTGGATATATTTGCTGAAGTAAAATTTGCTTCCATTAAATTTGCATTTTGAAAATTAGCTTCGATTAAAGTTGAGCCCATAAAATCTGCTTTTGTTAAATTAGCACCAGTAAAATTGGTTTTTTCAAAGTTTGCTCCTATCATCACAGATTCATATAAATTAGCCCTGTAAAAAGTAGACTCTGGAAATGTACCAAATGATAAATTTGAATTCATCATTATACTCTTATCAAAATTTACTTGTATAAAACTTGTAAATGACAAATTAGAATTTGGAAGATAACTTCCTTGTAAGTCTTGACCATCAGAAAATCTGCATTTTGAATAATCTACACCATCAGCCAAAGGATCATCGCAAGCTGAATATGCTGGTGATAATAAAGAGAATAATAAAGCTATGGCTAAAATAACTTTTCTCATTCTTAAAGCTAACATAAAATTTATCTAAAACAATCTTGTAAAAAAAATTTAAAATATTCTTTATTTCAACTTTAAAGTTAATATAAGTGACCTATGAAAGAATATAACATTGCATGTATTGCTGGAGATGGAATTGGAAAAGAAGTTCTTCCAGAGGGAATAAAAATTCTAAATGAAACAGCACAAAAACATCAATTCAAAATTAATTTAGAGGAGTATGATTTTGCATCATGTGATTATTATGAAAAGCATGGAAAAATGCTTCCAGATGATTGGAAACAAAAATTAAGTAAACATGATGCTATATTTTTTGGAGCAGTTGGGATGCCAGATAGAGTTCCAGATCATATTTCTTTATGGGGATCATTACTTCAGTTTAGAAGAGAGTTTGATCAGTATATAAATCTTAGACCAGTAAAATTATTTCCAGGAATTAATCCTCCATTAGCTAATAAAAAACCTGGCGATATTGATATGTTAATTGTTAGAGAAAATACTGAAGGTGAATACTCATCAGTTGGTGGAAGAATGTTTAAGAATAGTGATAGAGAAATAGCTATTCAAGAAACTATTATGTCAAGACATGGGGTAAATAGAGTTCAAAAATTCGCTTTTGAATTAGCTAAAACTAGGAAAAGAAAAAAACTAACAAATGCAACAAAATCAAATGGTATTTCTATTACTATGCCATTTTGGGATGAAATATTTAATGAAAATAAAAAACTCTATCCTGATATAGAAACTGATCAGTTTCATATTGATATTTTGGTTGCAAGATTTGTTTTAAATCCAGAATGGTTTGATGTTGTTGTGGCTTCAAATTTATTTGGTGATATTTTATCTGATCTTGGACCCGCTTGTACTGGAACTATAGGTATAGCTCCTTCAGGAAATATTAATCCTGAAAAAAAATTCCCATCGTTATTTGAACCTGTTCATGGATCAGCGCCTGATATCGCAGGACAAGGAATAGCAAATCCTGTTGGTCAAATTTGGTCTGGAGCTATGATGTTAGAGTATCTAGGAGAGAAAGAAGCGGCTAATTCAATAGTTGCTGCAATTGAAAAAACTATATCTGAAAAAAGTAATAGAACAAAAGATTTAGGTGGAGATAGCAATACTGTTAATTGCTCAGATGCAATTAAATCAAATCTTTAAGGATACTTTTTATATTTTGGAAGTTTGTCAATAATTTTATAATAATCTGATTTTCCTTTCATAAAAATATTCATAGATGTTTTCAATTTAGTGGGTTTATTAAAAATACCAGCAGAAATACAGATTTGATTAGTTCCCAGAACTTTAAAAAAAATACTCGCTCCGCAATTATTACAAAATCCTCTCTTTGCTCTTTTGGAGGATTTAAACCACTTCAATGTTTTTTTATTTAAAAACTTTAACTCTTTCTCCTCAACTTTAGTGTAGGCTGCAAAATTTCCATGAGTTTTTAAACATTGAATACAATGGCAGTTTTGAACATCTCTATGATATCCTGTGGTCTTAAAGCTTATGTTTCCACACAAACACTTTGCCTTAAGTGATAATTTTTTCATTTAAAAAATTATTTCTTAAAGCAATTATTAATAAGAATAGCCATTAATATCCAAACAATAAAAGCCTCACCGTGTGTGAAATTATAATCAGCACCTGCAAAGCCAGCAATAATATTTAATGCATAAATTATTATTGTTGAAACAACTAAACTTACAACCAGATTTATTAATCCATTTATATATTTAATCATAAGTTTATTTTGATTAAAAAAAAATTAATTGAAACAAAAAAATTTAGATCTGATTCACTTTAGAGGAGAGTTAATTTTGATATCGAGATACTACTAAATCAATTGGTTGTATTCAATTATTATATTTGCCTCAAAATTAAATATTTAAATTGAAAATAAAAATTTGTTTTTATAAGCTTAATTATAAGGAGGTAGAGAATGCAAAACAAAACACCACCTGACACTTAGCTGAACCAAAGCTTATTTAATCAAATTAAAAAACTTAAAATCCTATTGGATTTAAAAGCCACAGAGGCAACATAAGAGGAGCCCTTTGGTAAGTTATCTAAAGGGCGACCCTCTAAAAGTTAATTTAAAGTTTTAGTAATTTCTAAAGGTAAAGGTGCTTCAGGATATTTAATCTTACAAAGTTCTTCATATTTTCTACAAAAATTAATTATCGTTTCATAAACTTCATCAGATTTTTTTTGGTCTTTTAATAAATCTAATTTTTTTATCATATCATCTCTTTGGTTTTCCAATTCTTTTACTTGTGCTCCTGATAAATATTCTCCAGTTTCTATTTCCCAAAAAGTATCATTAAGCTCATCTTCTTTAAGTGTATTCAATTTATTTTGTAATTCTTTGATTACTTCATCATCTGTTTTAGTATTTCTCATTGGAGAATTTAATAACTTTCCTAAACATTTATCTTTTAAACCATCGATAAAATGATCATAAGGTCTTCCTTCAGACAAATCTCTGAAGTGATTTGAACTGAAATACTTATTAATTGCAGATTTTGTTGTTATTTTTTCTTTACCTTTAATAACTGCTATTTGAACATAAACTTCTTGGCAAATATATTCTTCTAAATGTTCAGAAACTGATTTGGGGATCATGATTTTATGATTTTAATCTATCATTATTACTATCAAAAGCAGGCTCATCTATTACTACTGCTTTTATTTTTTCACCTTGGATATCAATTAAAAATTCATTTCCAATTTTAGCTAATTTTGTATTAACGTAACCAAAAGCTAAACTTTTATTAACTCTGTAACCATAGCCGCCAGATGTTGTTAATCCGACAATCTGTTCATTGAAATATATTGGTTCATTTCCATGTGCATCAGCATTTTTTGCAAAAACTTCCATATAAACCAATTTAATTTTTCCACCTTCAGAATTTAGTTTTTTCACAACATTTGATCCAATAAATGTATCTTTTTTTTCTAAATTAAAAAATCTATCTAAGCCTGCTTCAACAACACTTATTTCTGGTGTCAGTTCAGTTCCCCACCCTCTATAACCTTTTTCCATTCTTAATGAGTTCATTGCATGTGCTCCAAAATCTACAATTTTGAATTCTTCACCAGCTTCACATAAAAGATCGTATAATTTTATCATATCATTCATTGAATGATGAAGTTCCCATCCAAGTTCGCCCATATAATTTACTCTTAATGCAACAACTGAAATATTTTTTATTTTTATCTCTTTTGATTTTAACCAAGGGAAATTTTCGTTACTTAAATCAGTATCAGTAATTTTTTGAAGCACTTTTCTTGAATTTGGTCCAATTATTCCAATCACACCTTTATCTAAAGTTACATTTTTAATTTCTACTTTTTCATCTTTTAATTTGTTATGATTTAACCAATCTAAATCTCTTATTTCTGAAATAGCTGCTGATAATGCATAATAATGATTGTCTTTTAATTTGGTGATTGTTAACTCACTTTGAATTCTTCCAATTTCATTAAGTATGTGTGTTAAGACAATACTTCCCTCTTTCTTTGGTATTCTGTTAACACATAGTCTATCTAGGAATTTATAACTATCTTCACCTGTGATTTCATATTTAGAAAAAGTTGAAAGATCTATTAATCCAACATTCTTATGAACTTCTTCACATTCTTTTTTGATATAAGGCTCGATATTATTTCTTTTATAGCTAAGCTCTTCTTTTATTTTATCTTTGTTAAACCAAGCTGGTTTTTCCCAGCCATATAAATCAAAATACTCTGCACCTTTACCTTTTAATTTGTCATATATAGGAGTTGTTTTCATGGGTCTTCCAATTTCAACAACATCATGAGGTAAAGGTGTCACATACATTCTTCTGTATTGTTCTTTAGATTTTTCAATTGAATATTCTTTTTTTACCCAGCTCATGTATCTACGTGGTTCAAATTCCATCATATTAATTTCAGAATCTCCATGCACAATCCATTGAGCCATATATTTTCCAGCTCCACCACCATGCGCTATTCCAATACTTGCTGCACAAAACATCCAAAAGTTTTTAAGTCCTGGTGCTGGACCAGCTAAAAAATTATCATCAGGTGTATGAGTAATAGGTCCACAAATTATTTTTTTAATTCCAACATCTTTAAATTGAGGAATTCTATCCATCCCTTTTTCTAAATGATCTGCAATCCTATCAAGATCTGGCTCTAGTAATTCCATATCAAATTTCCAATCCATTCCATCAAGAGCCCATGCAGCAACATCTTTTTCATAAGGTCCAATTAATAATCCTTTTCCTTCTTGTCTTAAGTATGATGAAGAATCTGGATCTCTTACAACAGGTAATTCTTTATCTAGTTTTTCTATTTCAGGATGAGAGTCTGTTACTAAATATTGATGTACCATGTTGATGCTTGGAACATTTTTTAAACCAACCATTTGAGCAACTTCAGGACAAAAACTTCCTGCAGCATTTACAACATGTTCACAAACTATATCACCCTTCTCAGTAATAACTTTCCATTCTCCAGAAGGTAACTGTTCAATATCAGTTACTCTATTTTTTCTATAAATTTTTGCCCCACCATTTCTTGCACCTTTTGCCATTGCATTTGTTGTGCTTGTTGGATCTGTGTATCCATCCTCTGGCGTTAGGAATGCTCCTTTTATTCCATCTAATTTTATAAATGGATGATACTTATGTATTTCATCAGTAGAAATTATAGAGCAAGGCGAGCCAACGATATCCAAAATTCCTTTTGTATAATCAAACCACTCTAAATCTTCTTTTGTATAAGCAAGTCTTAAACTTCCTGTCTCATGAAAACCAGTTGGTTGTTCAGTTTCTTTTTCTAAAGATTTATATAGGTTAGTTGAATGTAAATGTATTTTTGCAAGATTTAAACTTGTCAACATATGAGGACATTGTCCTGCTGCGTGCCAAGTCGAACCAGAAGTAAGCTCACTTTTTTCAATTAGTACAACGTCACTCCATCCTTCTTTTGTTAGATGGTAAAGAAGGCTTACACCCATAATTCCACCACCAACGATAACTAATTTTGCATGAGATTGTATTTTATCCATCTTAACTTAGCACGCTATTACACAGCGGTACTAAAATAAAAATAAATATCAATGCGATCACAATTGGTCGCATCTCAATCAGTAATTTTTTTCTCAAATCCTTTTTCATTATAAAATAATTCTATGTCAACAATCTAACTATATAATTTTTATTTAAAATAATTTTTTAATGTGGGGCTCTAAACTTCGTATGACAAGATTTACAATTTGCCCACATAAGTTTTCCTATAGATCCTTTAATATCATCAGTAGTTTCAATAATTGAAGCCAATTCGATCATATCGTTTGAAGATTTAGTCATCAGAGCATTAAACTCATCTTTGTTTTCCCAAATTGACGGTAAAGACTCTGTTTTAAAACCCTCTTTTGTATTTTCAGGAAAATATTCTAATAAACTTTTGTAATTTTCGCTCATCTCTTTCATTAATTCTTTAGCTTCATCAAAATCACCATTAGATGCAAGAGATTGTACTTTTTTTGCAGTGTTGTAATTTTTACTGAAAATTGCTTTTCTTCCTTTAATTATTTCCTCTACTGATAGCTCAGAATAAGCTGGAACAGTTAAAGTTATTAAAAAACTAAATAACAAAATATTTTTAAAAAGTAATTTAATATGTTTTAATTTCATATGAGGATATTTAATACTATATCGGAATACGGTATTATTTCAAAATCATTTCATTGGATAACAGCTATTTTGTTATTTTTACAAATCCCAGCAGGTTTTTATTTGGTTGGACTTGATTTTGGTGAAACAAGAATAACTGTAGAAAATTATCATGTTATAGGTGGAATTTTAATATTTTATATTACAATTTTAAGATTAATTTATAAAATTTTTAATCCAACTCCTTCATTAAATATCAGTCTTTTCCCAGGTCAAAAATTAATTGCAAAGTTAAATCACATTTTTTTATATTTAACAATTTTTACAATTACAATTTCAGGAGCTTTAAAAAAACTTTTGGGAGGTGAAAAACTAAATATTTTCATAAGTAAAATTAAAATTAAAAGTAATTTTGAGCTTGCTGAAATATTTTATGAAGTTCACATATTTGCAAATTACACATTAATAGCTTTAATTTCTTTACACATATTTGCTGTAATTATTCATAAAATTGTTTTTAAAGAAAATATCTTAAAAAAAATTACTTAACCTTATTAATTATCAAGCAATTGAGTGAATCTATAAAGCTTAATATTTTAGGATAATTAAAATTAATTTCATTAATTCCCTTATTTAATTCTTCTTTCTTAAAATCAAGAAGAACTGAGATATATTTTTGTTTAATCATATCTAAATATAAGCTTCGATTAATTTTTACTTTAAAATTAAAAATTTTAATTTTTGTATTTTTATAATTTCTTAATATTTTTTTTTTTATAACTAAGTCTTTTTTTAAAGATTGGATTAATCTTTTTTCCATTTTTGGAAAAGTTGGAATTTGGGTTCGTTTTTCATTAATAGAAAAAATCATAAGTTTTCCATCATCATTCAATGCATTCTTGCAATATTTTATTAATCTTAGAATATCTTTTAATGGAAAAAAATGAATTGTTTGTTTTATTATTATTAAATCAAATTTTCTTTTATTGTTTACTAAAAATTTGAAAGTATCAATCTTTTTAAAGATAATATTTTTATCTTTATCTTTATGACTAACAGGATCAATACCAATTGGTTTATTTTTTAATTTTACTTTAGTTTTTATTTTTCCTAAAATCTTACCTCTACCACAACCTATATCTAAAATACTTGAGTCTCTATTTAGCTTTTTATTTTTTATCAAAAATTTAATGAAACTATCAATATATTCTTTTGAAGAGAGCCATGTTTTATTATCCCAATTTTTTAAGTGAGGCATAATTTAATTTTAATTAATTTTATTTTAATTTAAATAAAGTATTACTTATTTATGCTAAACAAACTTCACATTTTTTTAGGAGCTACTGTTGCTGATGCAGCAGCAAGACCACTACATTGGGTATATGATGAAAAGAAATTAAAATCTTATTTAAAAAATAAAAAAAAATAGCTTTTTTAAAAACTAACAAGTGTCCTTTTTATTCAATAAATACTGGTGAAGTATCTGGTTATAATGATGTAGGACAAGTAATGTTTAAAACTCTTATAAGCGTTAAAGACCAGAAAACATTAATTAACAATTTTAAAAAAAACATAATTAAAAATTTTGGACCAGGATCAAATTATTGGAAAAATTTGAAATTTAGAAAAAAATATAAAAAAATTAAATGGAAAAAACCAATTAAAGGTCCTTGGATCCATCAAAATATAATGGAGACAATTAAAAATATAAAATTAAAAAAGAAATTCACTGGTGGTAAAAAAGTAAACGAGTCAGATGGTTTTTGTGCAACTTTACCTTATTATCTACAAAATCAATCTCTCAATAAGAGTAAATTAATTATAAAGACTGTTGCAAATAAAAAGTTAAGTGAACTATTTGCTTTGGCTAAATTTGAAATAATTAATTTTGCTGATCAAAAACATAAAGATCCAGTTAATTCTTTTTTAAAAAAATACAAAAATAGTAAATATTTTAAGGATGTTATTGAAAATATTTTAAAAGTTAAAAAAGAAAAAAATAATCCTCACACTTTTGTTGTAAAAAAATTTGGTAAAGCTTGCAGTTATCCTGGCACATTTAATGGATCAATTCATGCTATCATCACTTCAACTAATTTCAAAAGTGCAATAAATAAAACTATAAAAGCAGGTGGATGTAATTGTTCTAGAGCAAACTTTGTTGGGGCTTATTTTGCAGCTTTAAAAGGAATTAATGGTATTCCAAAAGATTGGATCTCAAAGACAAGGCCTGCAAAAAATATTTTAAGATACATTTCTTAATGCAAGATCCATCAATTAAATACATACTCAAACTTTCAATCCCAATTTTTATTGCAAATTTAGCCATACCAATGGTTGGTATTATTGATACTGCTTTAATGGGAAACTTGGGAAATCTATCTTACTTATCTGCAACTTCAGTTGCTGCAAATTTATTTTCCATGATTTTTTGGAGCTTTGGCTTTTTAAGAATGGGAACTGTAGGAATGGTTTCACAAGCGAATGGTAAAGAGAATTATGAAGAGATTATTAATATTGTGTTAAGAAACTTGTTATTTGTTCTTATAATCTCAATAATATTAATAGCAGTTCAAAACTATATTTTATATTTAAGCTTACAAGTGTTTGAGTTATCTAAGTCGACACAAGAACTATACAAAGAGTATTTTAATATTAGAATTTACTCTGCTCCGGGAGAATTAACACTTTATATAATTACAGGCTTATTTGTAGGTTTACAAAAAACCAAAATTTCTAGTATAGCGATTGGTTTTTTTTCCATTCTAAATATTATTTTAAGTATAATTTTAGTAACAAAATATGATCTAAATATTAAAGGTGTTGCTTATGGAACTTTATTTTCAGCTTTAATAACCTCTTCAATTTTTTTAATCTATACTCTCTTTTTTTTAAATAAATTATCAAAAATATCCTTAAATATTTCAGAAATTTTAAGCGTTAGAAAACTTAATAATATATTCAATATTAATTTTAATATTTTTATAAGAACAATTCTTCTGACTTTTTCATTTTTGTGGTTTACATTTTTAGGTACAAAAATTGGAGAAGAATTTGTTGCTGCAAACACAATATTAATAAATTTAGTTTTTTTATCTGCATTTATTCTTGATGCTTATGCTTTCTCTACTGAGGGAATGGTTGGTTATTCTCTTGGAAAAAATAATTTATCCTTATTTAAAAAAATCCTTAAAAATTCATTTATTTTAAGTTCAATAACTGGATTAATAATTTCAATTTTTTATTTTTTATTCAGTAATTATGCAATTTCATTAATGTCTGACATTGAAGAAGTTAAACAACTAAGTTCTACATTTATAGTTTGGTTAATTATTTTACCATTCATTGCATCCTTCTGTTATCAATTTGACGGTATTTTTATTGGTGCATCTCAAACAAAAGAATTGAGAAATGCTATGATATTTTCTGTATTGTGTTATTTAATTATTTCAATTTTATTAACAAAATATTTCTCAAATACTGGAGTTTGGATTTCACTATGTATGTTTATGATTTTAAGAGCTTTGTCTTTATTTTATTATCTAAAAAATATAATTAGCAGATTTAATTAATGACAAGCTAATCCATATTTTTTTAGTCTCCAATAATTGTAAGGCCATGGAGTAATAAAACCAACAAGCAACATTATTGGTACAATCCACCATGTCAACATAGCACCACCTGTTAAAATATAATCAGTAAGATTCATTGCAACTTCCATACTAATCATTGAAATTAAACTCATGCCTGCTGCAGTTTTAAGTGCGTTGGATAGACTAAAGTTTTGCAGCATTAAAATTATTGTCTCTAAAATTATACTTGTAATTAAACCATTTATTATTGCTAGGATCATTATTCCCAATACTGGAAAAGGAATTTGTGAAAGCTGAAAAAATAAAATAGTTCCAAAATCACCTATTGCACACCCAAGTACACACCAAGCTGTGTTTTTAGCACTCAATTTCCATGTGTTTTTACAATTCCAATTTATTGTCTGAGACATGTGATAATAAATAGTAATTATTCTGAGCTTTTAAATGTGATAAAATATCGGATGATTTTCAAACAATTATTTGATCAAAAATCATTTACCTATACTTATCTCATCTCATCCGGCAAAGGCAGAGAGGCTTTAATTATTGATCCAGTAATTGAAAATGTTGATGAATATATAAATATTTTAACAGAATTAGATTTAAAACTTGTTAAAGTTATTGATACCCACATTCATGCTGATCATGTTACTGGTGCTGGCACTCTTAAAAATAAGACAAATTGCTCAACATTAATGGGAGAAAATACCCCAGCTGAAACTGTAGAGATAAAAGTAAAAGATGGAGAAAACATAAAACTTGATCAATTAAATTTAAAATCAATATATACACCAGGACATACATCAGACAGTTATAGTTTTTTGATGGATAATTTTTTATTTACTGGAGATACACTCTTAATAAATGGAACTGGTAGAACTGATTTTCAAAATGGAAACTCAAAAGATGCTTATAATTCTTTATTTAAAAAATTACTAACCCTGCCAGATGATACTATTGTCTATCCTGGACATGATTATAATGGAAAGACAAAAAGTACAATTTCAAATGAAAAAAAATATAATCCAAGGTTGCAAGTAAAAAGTGCTGAAGAATATGCAGAGATAATGGATAATTTAAATTTAAAAAAGCCTGATGAAATTGATTCAAATATTTCAAGTAACCTTAAACTTGGAATTTAAATTTTTTAATTAATGTCTATATATATTTCTTTCATTATAACTGTAATATTGTTTATGATAGTTCCTGGTCCTTCAGTATCTGTCATTGTTGCAAATACACTAAGATATAATTTAAGCGCAGGAGTTAAAACTGTTATTGGAACAGTCAGTGGAGCAGCATCAATGTTTATTATGTATGCATTTGGGTTTGATTTATTAAGTAAAAATTTTCAAACATTTTTAAATTTTGTACAATGGATCGGAATACTCTTCCTGTTTTACATGGGTTTTGTAATGATAAGAGACTCAAAAAATTTAAATATTAAATTAGAAAATAAAGATAATACAAATTTTTACTTACATGGGTTTTTAGTGCTTTGGTCTAATCCAAAAATGCTAGTTATGATGGCAAGTATCATTCCAGTTTTTTTAGATTTAAATCAAGATACTTTTAATCAAGTAATAATATTGGGAATAATTTTTTGTACTTTAGGTTTAATATCTGACTTAATATATGCCTATTTAGTGAACTATATTAAAGAAAATTTTTTCAAGAAAGATTTGTCTTTAATTGGAAAGTTTTCGGGAACTTTTTTAATCTTAGGGTCTTTTTGGCTTTTAAGTTTAAGGTTATAAAACCGATTTAATAATTGAATAGATTTTATCTTTCTCGATTTGACCGATAGATCTATGAACTTCCTCATTATTTTTAAAAATCAAAAGTGTTGTTTGATATTGTATATCAAACATTTGTGCGATTTCTTTTATTGTTACATCAAATTTAAAGTATTCAATATTATCGAAATCATTTTTAGCTTTATCTAAAATTTTCATTTGACTAGCGCAAGATGTACAATAATTAATCCAAGAACTAACTATTACAACTTTACCGTCTGCTTGAGCTTTATCAAATAATTCTTTTTTAAAAGTTGTTTCTTTAGCAATTGAGCTGCTGTTAAAAACAAATAGACAAAAAATAAATACAAAAATTTTTTTCATATAATCTTATATAATAAAAAATGTAGCTAGACTAGATGAACCCTAACATTTTTTATCAATTTTATCCTCTTCTTTGCAATCTTTCACTTCTTCTTTTTTAACTTCTTCTTTTTTAACTTCTTCTTTTTTCTTAATTTCTTTTTTTAATTTTTGTTTATTTTCTTTATTATCTTTTAGGTTTTTACATTGTTCCAAATACTTATTATTTTCTTGCAAACATTCTTCTAAACTTTTTATAAGTTTATTTGCTTGTTTAGCTGCCTCTTTAATTTCTTCTTCTAAAAATTTCCATTTATCATCATCTTTGGATGAAAATTCTTCCAATTCTTTATCATCGAATAATTCTTTTAAATTTTCTATTTCTTTTTTTGAAAGAGATTTTTCAAGTTTTTTAATTCTTTTTTGTTGAACTTGTTTTGATTTTTTCTTCTCTTTCTTTTTCTCGTTATAGTTACAAGTGGCATCAGCTGACATTGTCCACCAGCCATACTTAATATCTGGATACCATTTGCCTGTCTCTTTTGTGTCTAGTAAATCAAGAGTTTTTGCTTGTTTACCATTGGCAGTTTTAGGTTGAGCCATGTTCGTACTAAATTTTATTTTTTTTAAAAAATTTGTTGTTAAATTTTCACAATTAAATTGCACCTTATAAAGAGTGGAATTGTAAATCTTATCAAACGTTTTAAAATAGTCGGCTATAACCCAAGTTTCTAAAATATTATTTCTTTTTTTTTCTATTTTTGTTGAATGAAATATCTTGGCTCCATAAGAGGTTGTTACTAGTTTCCATTCATAAGTCCTTGCTTGAACCTCTAAGTTTAAAAAGACTGTAAACAGGATTGTAAATAATATTTTTTTCATTGAACTTTAAATACCAAAATTTATTTTCTTTTAAACAAAAATAATTAACCAATATGCTGCTAAGCCTGAAATTATTGTTGCAATAATGTTTTTGCTCAAAATTCCTATGATAACTGCAACTATTGATGCATAAATCTTTGGGTTATTTTCTAAATCAAAAGTCCCAGTTTCATCTAAAAATATTGCTGGAAATATAATTGCAGGAAATATAGCTGAAGGCACATATGCTAAAATTTGTCTAACTACTGGATTCATTTTGCTCGCATCTAAATAATTTAGAGATAAAAATTTTGATAAAAAATTTAAAATTCCTGTAGCAATCATTCCCACCCAAATCATGAATTATTTCCTTTTTTAAATTTAATAATTAAGAAACCGACAAATAATGCAATAAGACTAGATAAGATAATGTAAGATTTTAAAGGTGCATTAAATAATACTAGAGACAAAATTCCTGACACTAAAATAACGATAAGATGATCAAATTTTCTAAAATAATTTACGAGTAATGCAATGAATGTAAGTGGAATTGTATAGGCTAAACCTAGCTCATCTGGAACTATAGATCCTAAAAAAATTCCTAATAAAGTTGAAATTTGCCAGATAGACCAAAGTGTGAAGCCAGACCCTAAAAGATAATAATGTTTTAAACGATTATTCTCATTTGCTCTAAAATAAGTATTTGATACTGCAAATGCTTGATCGGTTAACAAGTATGACAATATAATTTTCCATCCCATTGGAAGTTTATTTAAATACTCACTAAAAATTGCGCCGTACAAAAAGTGTCTAGAATTAACAACAAATGCAGATGAAACTGCAATAATTTGTGAAGCTCCGCCAGATAACAATTGTAAAAAAACTATTTGAGACGCCCCTCCAAAAATAACAAATGAAGTTGCAAAAGTTTCTAAAACACTAAAGCCCAATTCAATCCCAATTGCACCAAGTATTATTCCAAAAGGAACTACAGGAATTAGCAAAGGTAGAATATTAACAGATCCTTTTAATGTAATTTTTAATTTTTCATTCATTTGTGAGACGTTTACTAAAAGCAAACTATATGATCAATATGAATCGGTCTTTTGATACCAAATTTTTCATCAATTTCATGTTGATGAATGTGGTGTGAATGAACAAAAACAGGTATTAACATTTCACTAGGTGTTTTGAGAGTATAAATAAAGTTTGTGCCTCTAAATTTTCTATCAACAACTTCTAATTTTAAATTACTTTTATCATCATGTTCTAGATCTTCAGGTTGAAGAAGTAATTTTACCTCTGATCCTTTTGGATAATGTTTAATAAAATTACCTTCTATAGTCCCTAGATCTTTATTTTCTAATGAGTTTTCACCTGTAACTTTTGCAGGAATTAATATTCCTCTATTTAAGAAATTAACTACTTCTACTGAATTTGGAAAATGATAAACATTGTAAGGATCGTCGTACTGTTTTAGTTGACCATTTAAAATAATCCCACATTTGCTTCCTAAGTAAAATGCCTCATAAGAGTCATGTGTAACAATTATAGTTGTTATTTTATACTCATTTAAAATCTGCTTTAACTTTACTTGAATTTCTTCTTTAAAACTTTGATCAACATTTGAAAGTGGCTCATCTAATAATAAAAGATCTGGCATTGATAATAAAGATCTTGCTAAAGATGCCCTTTGAGCTTCTCCTGAACTTATTTGGTGAGGATATTTATTTACAATATGATCAAGATGTAAAAAATTTACTACATCATCAATTTTTAATTTTTTTTTACGTTTATTTCTTTCAGCACCAAAAGAAATATTTTCTAAAACTGTATAGTGTGGAAATAATGAATTATCTTGAAAAGCTAAGGATATATTTCTTTTTTCAGGTTCAACATGTTTTTCTTTTGATGACAACAACCTGTCATTAAGAACTATTTTACCTGAATTAATTTTTTCTAATCCTGCAATTGTTCTAAGAATTGTAGTTTTGCCAATACCAGATGGCCCAAGTAGACAAACAACATCTCCTTCATTTTCAATATTAAAAGAAACATTATTAACTTTGTTTTTATTGCTAGCTGCAAAAGTTACGTTTTCAATTTCTAAAAAACTTTTTTTCATTAATCTCTCAATATATATTTAGATGTAGTTAAAATAAAAATACTTGCAATAACAATTAGTATTAAAGATGGAGCCGCAGCTGCTTCTAATAAATCTTGCGATGCAAATGTATAAGCTTTAGTTGCAAACGTTTCAAAATTAAATGGTCTCATTATTAATGTAATTGGAAGTTCTTTTATAATCTCAATAGATAACAAAATTCCTATTAATAAAATTGAATTCTTTAAATATGGTAAGTGAATATTAGTAAAAGTTTTAAACTTTGAATAACCTAATAAATATGCACTTTCATCAATAGAATAATTTATTTTCAAATATCCAGATTTAATTCCATTATTAGCCAACGAATAAAATCTTATAAAATAAACTATAACTAAACCAAAAATTGATCCGATAAAGATTGATTTAATATTTATACCAGTATGAAGATCTACAAAAGAAACAAATGTGATAAATGCTACTGCTAAGATTATTCCAGGTATGGCATAACCTGAAATCGAAAAAGTCGTTAATAGATCTAATAATTTGCTCCTAGAAATTCTATTTCCATAATTAGATAAAAAAGAAAAAGATGTGAGTACTAAACAAGACAAAACAACTAACAATAACGTATTAAATGATAACTGTAATACATTTAAATCTGATAAATGTTTTGGAAATTTTAAAGTCCAATACAACATTTGAGAAATTGGAAAAATAAAGCTGATAAAAAATACTGAAAAACAAACTGCGGTTGCTAAAAAAGACTTATAACCATTTAATTTAATTTTAGTTTTAGATCTAATACCACCTTTGGCCGGTGTGTGATATTGGGCTTTTTTCCTAGAAAAATTCTCTAACAAAAACAAAGCTAAAATAAATATCAATAAAAAGAATGAAATTCTATTTGCCAAAACTAAATCATCAAAAGAAGTCCAGGCATTATAAATTCCAGTGGTTAAAGTAGATATCCCAAAAAAAGAAACAGCACCAAAATCTGACAAAGTTTCCATAGCTACTAGAGACAAGCCAGCAACAATTGCGGGTCTTGCAGAAGGTAAAATTATTCTAAAAAAAGTTTCTGATTTATTGAAACCAAGGTTTTTTCCAAGATCGATTAAATTTTGAGACTGATAATGAAAAGAGGCTCTTGTTAAAACATAAACATATCCAAAAATTGAGAATGAAATAGCTATTATTGCACCAAGTAGTCCATCCATTTTAGGTATAAATTTATTATAATTTCCCTCACCAAATAAACTTTTAAAAATAGTGAAAGCTGTTCCATAATTCTCAAAAAAAGCTGTAAGAGAATATGAGTAAATATAAGCAGGGACAGCAAAGGATAAAATTAAAGCCCATTTAAAGAAATTTGCACCTGGAAATTCATAAAATGAAACAAGATATGCAGATCCTACACCTATTATAAGTGTTATAAACAAAACTCCAATTAATAAAAATATTGAATTAAGAATGTAATCAAATAAAAAAGTTTCTCTTAATATTGAGCTATAATTTCCAGTTGTTTCGAAAAAACTTCCAAAAACTGTTAAAATAGGAATTGCAACAATAGTAGAAATAATTAATGAACTTAAGTACCAAATGTTTATTTTATTATACATATAACATCACGCTAATTACACCAATCAGGCTAATGTTTTGATGTAATAAGCATGACATGTTAACCTCTTTATTTCCAACCAGCTTTAAGCATCATCTCAAAAGCATCAGATTGATATTTAATATAATTTTTTACAGGTGTATTTAAATCCTGTTTAAACTCACCCATTTTTTTAATTAATTCATGTGGTTCCACATTATCTAAAATTGAGTATTCAAAAGTGTTTTGCACAATATGTGTTTGTGCCTCTTTTGTTAATAAAAATTCTAGTAGCTTTCTGGCATTTTCTGGATTTGGAGAATCTTTTAAAATTCCACCACCACTAATATTAATATGTGTTCCTCTATCTGATTGATTAGGAAAGAATGGAATAACTTTTTTTGCAGCATTTTGTTGTTCTTCACCTTTTTGACCAGATAACATCAATGCATAATAATAAGTATTTGCTACAGCCAAATCTGCTTCGCCCGCTGCTACTGATAAAATTTGAGCCCTATCATTTCCTTTTGGAGATCTTGCAAAATTATTTACAAAACTTTTCATCCATTTTTCTACATTTTTTTTTCCGTTATTATGGATTAATGAAGCTATTAATGATTGATTGTATATGTTGTCAGATTTTCTTATTGCAATTCTATTTTTCCATTTTGCATCAGCCAAATTTTCATAAGTCAGATTTTGTATTTCACTTGAATTAACTCTTTCCTTTGAATAATAAAAAATTCTCGCCCTTTTAGCTATTCCAGTCCAATTCTCAGACCTTAAATTTTTTGGCACTTGTTTTTCAATTTTGCTTGAATTTAGTTTTTGAAACATCTCCTTCTGATCAAAAGCTCCTAATCTTCCTGCATCTGCAGTAATATAAATGTCTGCCTTTGAATCTTTGCCTTCTTCAATCATTCTTTTTTGAAGCGCTTTATCTTTTCCAGAGACAACGTTGACTTTTATTCCAGTTAAAGATGTGAATTTTTCATATAACTGAATATCAGTGTCGTAATGTCTTGAACTGAATACGTTAACTTCATTAGCATTAGCTAGATTATTAAATACACCTAATACAAATAATAAAATTGTTATAATTTTCATGTTTTTTATTTCTCTAGCCTGAGTTGATAAAATTAGAATTGATCTAATTGCGAATGATTATCAATCGCAATAGGGATTGTCAAGCCTTATATTTATGAATTCCAATCTCCTATTTTACTAAATAAGAAATTTCTAAATGCTTGAACTCTTGCAGTATTCTTTAATGATTGAGGATAAACGAAATGTGCTTCAGTTATTGGTCCTTCTGATTTTGGAAGAACTTTTATTACATTTGAAGAATTAGTAACTAAATATTCAGGTAATGCAGCTAACCCAACCCCAGACTCTACTGCTAGAAGTAAACCCATTACGCTGTTTACTTTCATGATAGTTTTTCTTTTTTTTCCATCAGGCATACCTAATTTTAATGCCCAGTCTGGATTATAAACCGGTGAAGGGGCACCTTTACCAAATGAGATAAATTTATGCTTATTTAAGTCATTTACAGTTTTTGGCATTCCAAATTTTTCTAGATATTTATTTGAACCATAGATGTAATACTTAAGATCAATCAATTTTTTTTGAATATAATTCAATTGCTTTGGTCTTCTCATGAAAATACCAATGTCTGCTTGTCTTGTGCTCAAATCTAATTCTTTATCTTCAAAAATTAATTCAATTTCTATTTCAGGATTTAGCCTCATAAATTCTTGAATTCTTGGTGTTAACCAGTGTGTTCCAAAGCTTCTTACTGTTGTAATTGTAAGTTTTCCAGTTGGCTTATTTTTTTGATCTCCTAAAGAAGTTTCTACTTCTTTTAATTTACTAATAACTTCGTGAGCAGTTTTAAATACATATTCACCATTTTCTGTAAGTGTAAGTCCTCTTGCATGTCTTTCAAATAATTGAACTTTTAAATCTTGTTCTAAAGATTGAATTTGTCTACTGATTGCTGATTGGCTTAGATTTAAATTAATTGTTGCGTTAGTAAAACTTCCAGCTTCTGCAACTGCATGAAAAATTTTTAGTTTATCCCAATCCATTACTTATTAAGATCAACTAAAACTCTTCCTGATATCTCTCCTTTTAATATTTTAGGATAAGTTTCAATTAACTCCTCTAAACTTACATTTTGAACAGATGGTTCTATTAAACTAAAATCGATTAAATTTGCTGCTTCTCCCCAAATAAATTCTCTTCTTTTAATACTACAATTTGCTGAATCCATTCCCCATAATTTAATTCCTCTCAACATAAATGGAATTACATTTGTATTAAGTTCGTTAGTATTTGCATTTCCACAAACAGCTATTATGCCATTTGGTTTTGTTTGCACAATTGTATTAGCCAATATTTTTCCACCAACAGTATCTACAACTCCATCCCATAAACCTTTATCAATTAACTTTGGATCTTTATCAAATTCAGATCTATTAATTACATTTTTTGCCCCAAGTGATTTTAAGTAATCTGCTTTAGAATCTTTTCCTGTTACTGCAGTAACATTGTATCCAAGTTTACTTAAAGCAATTACCGCTACGCTACCTACTCCACCAGTTGCACCAGTTACCAAAACATCATTAACTTTTTCACCTAATAATATTCCTTCACGAGCTTGAATTGTAAATGCACTCATTAATGATGTAAACCCAGCTGTACCTAAAATCATAGCTTGTTTAGAAGTAAGGTTTGATGGTTTTTTTACTAAAAAATTTCCGTCAACTTTTGCTATTTGAGAATAGCCACCATAAAAAACTTCACCAACTCTAAATCCTGTAAGAATAACTTCATCGCCTTCTTTGAATTTTGAGTTTTCACTTTCAATAACTGTCCCTGAAAAATCAATACCAGGTATATGAGGAAACTCTTTAACAAGTCTTCCACCATTTTTTAAGATCATTCCATCTTTAAAGTTTAAATCAGAGTAATCAACTTTTACTGTTACATCACCGTGTTTTAAAAAACTTTTGTCTATTGATTTAATTTCTCTTGTAAAGTTCTCACCATCTTGATTAAGAACTATAGCTTTGAAATTATCTGGCACTTTATTTTGTTATGAATCTTAAATATCTATTTTGGAAGCTTAAATCATCTTTAAACAACCCAAGATAATAATTAGTTACTGTTGTTGCGTTTTCTTTTTTTATTCCTCTCATCGTCATGCATTGATGAGTTGAGTCAATTGTTACTGCTACACCTTTTGCGTCTAGTGACTCCATAATTGTTTTTGCAATCTGCATTGTTAGTCTTTCTTGAGTTTGTAATCTTTTTGAGAAGACTTCAACAACTCTTGCAAGCTTACTTAAGCCAACTACTCTATCTTTTGGAATATATGCTACATGAGCTTTTCCAATAATAGGAGCCATATGATGCTCACAATGACTTTGCACTGAAATGTTTTTTTGGACCACCATGTCGTCATACCCATCCACGTCTCCAAAAGTTTTATCTAAAACTATTCTTGGGTCTTCATGATAACCTTTAAAATATTCTTTAAATGCTTTTGTTACTCTTTTTGGGGTTTCTAACAATCCTTCTCTATTTGGATCTTCACCCATCCATGCCAAAATTGTTCTAAAAGCATCCTCTGCCTCTTTGTCAGATACTTTTTTTTGTTCTTGAACAGTTTTGTCTTCTTTTACTAATTTCATGAAAAAGTCTTATACCGATAAATTAATATTTTTAAAATATTTAATATAGACAAATATATGCTACATAATCACTACTTATGTTCAAAAAAAGAGAAAATGTTGAGGAAATAGAAGAAGGAAATCTTCTTTCACCAAAATTCGATAATGACGGATTAATTCCAGTCATTACTATGTGTGCTAAAACTAAAGATATTCTAATGCATGGTTATATGAATGTTGAGGCATTTCAAAAAACAATAGAAACTAAAGAAGCTCATTATTTCAGTAGATCAAGAAAAGCTATTTGGCATAAAGGTAAAACAAGTGGTTTTGTTCAAAAAGTTACAGAGATCAGAATTGACGATGACCAAGACTCGGTTTGGCTTACAGTAGATATTGGAGAAGGTGCAAGTTGCCATGTTGGATACCGTTCATGTTTTTATAGATCAATTCCTTTAGGTCCAATTGATAATGCAAGAAAAATTGAAATGAAATTTCTTGAAGATGAAAAAAAATTTGATCCTGAAGAAGTTTATAAAGGTCAACCTAATCCAACAAAAATTTAATGTCAGAAAAACAAAAAAATGTTCTTGGAGAAGAACTTGAGGATTGCTCACAAGATCCACTAACAGGTTGGTATAGAGATGGATGTTGTAACACTGATGACAATGATCGTGGTGTTCACACTGTTTGTGCAAAAGTTACAACTGAATTTTTAGAATGGTGTAAAGAAGCTGGTAATGATTTAATTACACCTCATCCAGAATTTGGGTTTCCAGGATTAAAAGATGGAGATGGATGGTGTGTTTGTGCAACTTGGTATGCACGAGCAGTTGAAGCTGGTAAAGGTTGTCCAATTAAATTGAAAAGCACTCACGAGAATACATTAAAACTAATTCCAATTGAAACTTTAAAAAAATTTGCAATAGATCTTTCTTAAAGATCTACATATTTCCATACTTAGGACCACCACCACCTTCAGGAGTTACCCAAGTAATATTTTGAGACGGTTCTTTTATGTCACATGTTTTGCAGTGAATACAATTTTGAGAATTGATGACAAATTTATTTATATCTCCTTCCTTTTGAACTTCATAAACACCAGCTGGACAATATCTTTGTGCAGGCTCATCAAATTTTTCTAATGTATATTTTATGGGTAATTCTGGATCTTTTAATTTTAAATGAACTGGCTGATTATCTTCATGGTTAGTACCAGTTAAATATACTGAACTTGTTTTATCAAATGTAATAACATTATCAGGTTTAGGATAATCAATTTTTGGCATTTCATTAGCTGGTTTTAAAGTTTCGTGATCTGCATGCTTATGTTTAAGAGTAAAGGGTAATTTACCTCTAAATAAAATTTGATCTATACCTGTAAAAATTATACCTAAAATTAATCCCCAGCTAAAACTTGGTTTTACATTTCTTGCTCTAAACAATTCTTCATGCAACCAACTATTTTTAAATCTTTCCTCAAAACTAGATAAATCTTTATTTTCTTTTAAATGATCAACTATTGTTTCAGCTGCAATCATCCCACTTTTCATAGCAGTATGAGATCCTTTTATTTTTGGCATATTTAATGTTCCAGCATCACAACCGACTAATAATGCTCCTGGCATAAACATTTTTGGTAAACTTTGAAAGCCACCTTCAATTAATGCTCTTGCTCCATAAGAAATTCTTTTTCCACCCTCAATTATTTTTTTTATTGCTGGATGGGTTTTAAATCTTTGAAATTCATCAAATGGTGAAAGATGAGGGTTTTTATAATCTAAACCAATAACATAACCTAGAAACACCTGTTTATTTTCTGCATGATACATAAAACTTCCACCGTAAGTGTTATTATCTAAAGGCCAACCTGCTGTATGCATAACCAAACCTTCTTCATGAGTTTTTTCGCTTACTTCCCAAATTTCTTTAAAACCAATTCCATATTGTTGGGGATCTTTACCTTTATTTAATTCAAATTTACTTATTAATTGTTTTCCTAAATGGCCTCTACACCCTTCTGCAAATACTGTTACTTTTCCATGTAATTCCATACCAGGTTCATAGCTGTCTTTTTTATTACCTTCTCTATCTATACCCATATCTTGAGTAGCAACGCCTTTTACAGAACCATCATCATTATAGAGAATTTCACTTGCTGGGAAACCTGGGAATATTTCAACACCTAAAGCTTCTGCTTGTTCTGCAAGCCATCTACATAAATTAGCTAAGCTAATAATATAATTTTTATGGTTCTGCTGTACCGATGGTAATAACCATGTAGGCCAACTAATTGATTTTTCTTTTCCTAAAAATAAAAATTTTTCCTTACTTACTTTAGTTTTGATAGGTGAATTTAATTCTTTCCAATTTGGCAAAAGCTCATCTAAAGCTCTAGTTTCAAAAACATTTCCACTTAAAATATGTGCTCCAATTTCTGAAGCCTTTTCTAAAAGACAAACGTTCAGATTAGAGTCTAATTGTTTAAGTTTGATTGCTGTAGCTAATCCTGATGGTCCTCCACCAATAATTACAACATCATATTCCATCGACTCTCTTGTCATGAGATAATTTTGTACAGGATTTGTTATTTTTGTATAGTGTTTAATTTGTTCAATTCTTCTAAGAATTGAGGAAGCGCTTCAAATAAATCTGCTTCTAAACCATAGTCGGCTACACTGAAAATTGGTGCTTCACCATCTTTGTTGATTGCAACTATAATTTTACTTTCTTTCATTCCGGCTAAATGTTGAATTGCGCCTGAAATACCAACTGCAATATATAAATCTGGAACTACTACTTTTCCAGTTTGTCCAACTTGATGATCATTACTTATATAGCCTGCATCTACAGCAGCTCTTGATGCTCCGATTGCTGCATTTAGTTTATCAGCTATTGCTGTAATAAGTTTAAAGTTATCTCCATTCTGCATTCCTCTTCCTCCAGAAACAACAACTCTAGCTGTTCCAAGTTCAGGTCTATCAGATTTTATTTCTTCTCTTTTAACAAATTTTGTAGATGCAAATTCATCACTTGGATCAACTTTTTCAATTGGAGCTGAGCCACCGCTTGTTTCACAAGGATCAAAAGAAGTTGGTCTAATTGTTACACATTTTTTTGGGTCATTGCTTTTAACTGTTGCAAATGCATTACCTGCATAAATAGGTCTTAAAAAAGTATCTGCGGAAATAACTTTAGTTATATCGCTAATCTGAGATGTATCTAAATTTGCTGCTATTCTTGGCATTAAATTTTTTCCAAACGTATTAGCTGAACAAACAATGTGAGAATAATTTTCAGCTAATTTAATTACAACTGGTGCAAAATTTTCTGCAACAAAATTTTCATAATATGGTGCTTCGACAGTTAGAACTTTCTTAACCAAAGGTAACTCGGATAAAGCTTTTGCTGCATCTGCAGAATTATTTCCTATAACTAAAGCATGAACATCTGCATCAATTTGTGAAGCAGCTGTTACTGCGTTTAGAGTAAAAGGTTTAAGTTCTTTGTTATTATGTTCAGCTATAAGTAAAACCGCCATTAGATTACCTTTGCCTCATTTTTTAATTTTTGAACAAGTTCAGCAACATTTGCTACTTTAATTCCTGCTTTTCTTTTTGGTGGCTCTTCAACTTTTAAGATTTCCACTCTTGGAGCTGTATCAACACCAAGATCTGCTGCATTTAATTGTTCTATTGGTTTTTTCTTTGCTTTCATTATATTGGGTAATGAAGCATATCTAGGTTCATTTAATCGTAGATCACATGTAACAATCGCAGGTACATTTATTTCAATTGTCTCTAAACCTTCGTCAATTTCTCTAACAACTTCTAATTTTCCATCTTTAACATCTATTTTTGAAGCAAAAGTTGCTTGAGGCCATTTTAATAAAGCACTTAACATTTGACCAGTTTGGTTACAATCATCATCAATTGCTTGTTTACCCATAAATACTAAATCTGGATTTTCTTTTTCTACAATTTTTTGTAATAATTTTGATACTGCTAAAGGTTCAATCATTCCATCAACTTTAACATGAATACCTCTATCAGCACCAACCGCTAAAGCTTTTCTAACTGTTTCTTGAGCTTTTTCTTCTCCAATAGTAACTGCAACTACTTCAGTTGCTTTTCCTGCTTCTTTAATTTTTACTGCTTCTTCAACTGCATTATCATCAGGCGGATTAGTTGACATTTTAACATTGTCAGTAACAACACCTGTTCCATCTTCTTTAACTCTTATTTGTACGTTGTAATCAATAACTCTTTTTACTGCGACTAAGATTTTCATTAAGCTCTCAATAAATTATTTTCTGGATCGTATGGACTTTCATCTAATACAGTAGCGTCATACATTTTACCTAAAATATCAACTTTTAATTTTTCGCCAACTGTCGCAACGTCGGGTTTCACCATTGCAAGAGCTATAGATTTATCTAATCTAAATCCATATTCCCCACCCGTTGCTCTACCTACGACTTTGTCGTTTTGATATATTGGGTTGTTTCCTAACACATCTGCATCTTCAGTATTGTGAACTTCTAATGTAACAAGTTTGTTATCAAAACCTTTTTCTCTCCATTTATTTAAAGCTTCAAGACCAATAAATTTTCCTTTGTTAGGATGTATAAATCTATCAAGACCAGACTCGTAAGGTGAATATTCAATTGAAAGCTCTGTACCAACTAATTTATAAGATTTCTCAACTCTCAAACTATTCATTGCTCTAATTCCAAATGGTTTAATTCCAAATTCCTTTCCTGCTTCCATTAATTTATCAAATATATGATTTTGATATTCAATTGGATGGTGCAGTTCCCAACCTAACTCACCAACAAAGTTGACTCTCATTGCATTTACTGGTGCGTAACCAACATCTACTTTTTTAGCTGTTAACCATTTAAAGTTTTCATTTGAAAAATCGTCTTTAGAAACTTTTTCCATTAGTTTTCTTGCTTTTGGACCAGCAACAACCAACACACCGTTGCTGTTTGTAAGATCTTCAAATATTACCGATCCATCTGTTGGCATCCACTTTTGTATCCAATCATGATCTAATCTAAGGTTAGCTCCAGCTGAAACCAAATAATAACTATTCTCTGCTTCTTTCATGATTGTAAATTCTGAATGAACTCCACCCTTTGTATTAAGGGCATGACATAAATTTATTCTTCCAACTTTTTTAGGAAGTTTGTTTGCAACTAAGAAATCTAAAAATTCTTCTGCTTTAGGTCCTTTAATTCTACATTTAGCAAATGCTGTCATATCTAATAGACCAACATTTTCTTTTACATTCTGACATTCTTTTTTAATTGCATCAAACCATTTGGATCTTCTAAATGACCAATCATCTTTTTGCTCCATTCCATCTGTTGCAAAAAAGTTTGGTCTTTCCCATCCAAACTTTTGACCAAATACTGCACCTAAGTTTTTCATTCTCTCATAGCAAGGAGAGGTTCTTAAAGGTCTTGCAGCAGGTCTTTCTTCATCTGGATAATGAACAATAAATACATGACTATAAGCTTCTTCATTTTTAGCTTTTAAATATGATTTAGAACAATAATTACCATATCTTCTTGGTTCTACACCAAGCATATCAATAGTTGGTTCACCATCTACAATCCATTCTGCTAATTGCCAACCTGCTCCACCCGCAGCAGTAATACCAAAACTGTGTCCTTCATTAATCCAGAAATTTTTTAAACCCCATGCAGGACCAACAATGGGATTTCCATCTGGTGTATAACAAATTGCACCATTATAAACTTTTTTAACACCCACTTCTCCAAAAGCTGGAACTCTATGAATTGCACCTTCAATGTGTGGCGCAAGTCTATCTAAATCTTCTTGAAATAATTCATACTCAGATTCTTTTGATGGACCTTCAACATAACAAGCTGGTGCTCCATCTTCATAAGGACCTAAAATTAATCCACCAGCTTCTTCTCTCATGTACCATCTGCTATCACTATCTCTTAAAACTCCCATTTCAGGTAAGCCTTCTTTTTTTCTTTTTTGAATTTCTGGATGGGGTTCTGTAACAATGTATTGATGTTCAACAGGTATTACTGGAATTTCCAAACCAACCATCTCACCTGTTTGTCTAGCAAAGTTTCCTGAACAAGATATTATATGTTCACATTCAATAGATCCTTTGTCTGTTTCAACAATCCAACCATCTTTGGTTTGTCTCATTGCTAAAACCGTAGTGTTTCTATAAATCTCTGCTCCTCTATTTCTTGCACCTGTTGCAAGAGCTTGAGTTAAATCAGCTGGTTGAATATATCCATCTTCAGGGTGTTGAATTGCTCCAACTAAATCATCTGTATGGCACAATGGCCAAATTTCTTTTACTTGTTCTGGTTTTAAAAATTTTACATCTACTCCAATTGTTTTTGCTACACCTGCATACTGATAATATTCATCCATTCTATCTTTTGTGCTTGCAAGTCTAATGTTTGATACAACACTAAAGCCAACATTTTTTCCTGTTTCTTCCTCGAGTGTTTTATATAAATTTACTGCGTACTTATGAAGTTGCCCGACTGAGTAACTCATGTTGAATAAAGGAAGCAAACCTGCTGCGTGCCAAGTTGAACCTGAAGTTAATTCTTTTCTCTCAACTAAAACTACATCTGACCAACCTTTTTTTGCTAAATGATAAAGAGCACTTACGCCAACAACTCCACCACCAACAACGACTACTTTTGTTTTAGTTTTCATTTTTCAGATTCCTACTAAATTTTTAGATAATCCGAAACAAAAATGTATCTGTGGATAATTAAATTGAGTTACCTAGAGATATAGGTTGGGACACCATGGTCGTTAGCCAGCATTCATTAAGTGGGCCATCAGAAGATAATTTTTCAACCTGCCAATTGAATTTATGATAGTTTTTATCTTTCCCTAAAATTATGACCTCAAACTGAGCCCAATTGTCGCCGAATGCAAGTTGGGTAACCGTATGTTCTAAATGATCTATCATCATTGAATAAGACTTTCCTTTGAGCATAGTCTTAAATCTTGGAAGTGGACCTGTAACCTGTTTATTGGCTGGATGTGCAAAATTCCATGTTTGCTCAATACCACTATCCATAAAATCTTTATCATTATTCATTAATCCTTTTAGCTGAATTTCAACTACTTGTTTTGGGGAAATATTTTTGTTTGGCTTTATTAGATCTGCCTTTGCCAAACAAGTAAGTAATAATAGAATAGTTAATGATCTAAACGCTATTTGCAGTTTCTCTAACATCTTTTAAAAACTCTTTTCTTTTTTCTTCACCTACAAAAGGTACAGCAAAGTATCTTCTGTAGTTTATATTATAAATTCCACACATATGGAAAACTCCTCTTTTTAATCTTCTTATCGGTAAGTTTAAAAAGAAAGTTGTAATAGCTAGTCTAGGAGATCCATATGTACAAAAAATTACAGCTTTTTTATTTTTTAAGTTCCCAATTGGATAACCATAGTTTCCAACTAGTTGTTTAAATCTGAAAGCCCAAGGTGGCGCTAAAACTTTATCTATCCAACCTTCAACGATTGCTGGCATTCTAAAATTCCATATTGGAGCTATTAAAACAATAGTGTCAGCTTCTTCTATTCTTTTTCTGTGATCTAGGACTTCTTTATCAGGTTCTTCGCCTGCAAAAACAGGATTAAATTTCTCTTTATATAAATCAACAACATCAACTTGGTTACCCTTCTCTTTTGATGTTTTTATGAACTCATCTCTAATTGCAGCATTAAAAGATGCGTCATTGTAGTGGCCATATACTAAAAAAATTTTCTTCATAATTTGAGAACTAGTTATATAAGGATTTTATGGAAAATTACTATGTAATTGAAGGTGATCATGTTGATCCTAACGATATAAAATCAATAAAAGAAGATACAAAAAACCAACATGGCCCTTTTGCTAAAGATAAAGCAGAAGATTTTGCAAAGAGTTTAATTCAAAAAAATATTGATAATTTTTATCACCGAGCTTGGGTCGTGGATTCAAATAACCTGACTAAATAAAACCCAATAAACATCGATATAACAAAAGTAATTGAGTAATAATTAATTAGAGCAATTGAAGAAATTGCTGGACCTGGACATAGACCACCAAGCCCCCAACCTGCTCCAAAAATTACTGATCCTAAAATCAATTTTTTATTTATCTCTTTATTATTTGGAATATTGAATGAAACTTCACATATAGGTTTTTCTTTATTTTTTATAAGATGGAATAAAGGTGAAGATACCGCTAAAGCTCCTATCATTACGAAAGCTAATGAAGGATCCCAATTACCAAATAAATTTAAAAAACCTAAAACTTTTTCAGGATTAATCATTTCACTTATAACCAAACCTATTCCAAAAATAATTCCTGAAACTAATGAAATAACTCTAGTCATACAAAATTTTTAATTAAAACTGTTAAAATTCCAACAACCATAAAAGTTATGGTTGCTATAATTGATCTTAAAGAAAATCTGCCAATTCCACTAATACCATGTCCGCTTGTACAGCCTCCACTTATTCTTGTCCCAATACCAACTAATAATCCTGCTACAATTAATAAAGGTAAAGAATTTGAAATTGAAATATTAATTTCTTTATTTGAAATTAAAGCATATAGAATTGGACCTATAATTAAACCTACTAAAAATAAAATATTATCAATTCTTCTTTCTTTTTGATTTAAAGCATTAGCTGCAATTCCACTAATTCCAACTAATCTTCCATTAAATAAGAATAAAATTACTACAGCTAAACCTATAATTATTCCTCCAATCAATGCAGAATAAGGCGTGAAATTTACTATTGTCATTAATTATTTAAAACTGGAAACGCTTGTCTGATTTTAAGAAAGTGTTTTTGGTATTCCATTTTTGTACATCGGTTTTCAATATACTCAATATTGTTTTTTGAAGTAATACTTTTAGCTTTCTCACATTTAATACCAAGTTGGAGCCATAAAGTTTTTGCTTTTATTTGTACAGTTTCATTTGCAAAACCTTCTGCTTCTTTGGAAGGCCTGAAAACATTAACTATATCAACTTGTTCTTTTATTTCATTTAAACTTCCCACAAACTCCTCACCTAATACTTTCTCACCTTTAGATCGTGGGTTTACAGGAATAACTTTAAATCCATATTCTTGCATATATTTCATAACTATAGTCGAAGTTTTACTTGTATTTTTGCTAACTCCAATCATTGCAATTGTTTTAGAATTTGACAAAATTTCTTTTATTTTTTCATCTGTCATTATCTATTTTTCCAAACAGGTTTTCTTTTTTGAAGAAATGCAGAAATTCCTTCTTGTGCATCCATTGCCATCATATTTAAAGTCATCATTTTACTCGTATAAGCATAAGCTTTACTTAATGGCATTTCTAATTGTTTATAAAAAGCTTGCTTACCAATTTTAATTGTAAGATTAGATTTTGAGGCAATTTTTTTAGCAACTTTTAAAACTTCATTGTTTAATTTTGATTTAGCAAAACAGTCATTAATTAAACCTAATTCTTTTGCATAATCTGCTTTAATCGGTTCCCCAGTTAATAACATTTTCATCATAGGTTTTCTTTGAATTTTTCTGCTAACCGCAACCATAGGGGTACTACAAAATAATCCTATGTTTACTCCTGGTGTTGCAAACAACGCATCTTTTGTACTGTAAGCTAAGTCACAACTTGCAACCAATTGACATCCTGCAGCATAAGCAGCACCATGGACTTTGGCAATAACAGGTTTTTTTCCTTCAACAATTTGCAACATCAATTTTGAACAAAGATTAAATAACTTTTGATATTTATTTTTAACTTTTAGACTTTTGACTTCTTTTAAATTATGCCCTGCACTAAAACCTTTGCCAGCTCCTTCTAAAATTATAACCTTAGTTTTTTTATCTTTATCAAGCTTCTTAAATACTTTGATTAAATCACTTAAATTTTTAAACGATAAAGAGTTATAAGTTTTTGGTTCATTGATAGTAACTAAGGCAATACTGTTTTGAATAATCTTATATTTAATATTCATAATTAATTAGAACCTATATTAAAAAAGATTTAATTTCTTTCTTTAAAATTAATCAAGAATAACAGTAGGTTTTCCTAATATATTTAAGTCTGGTTCAACTCCTAAACCTATACCATCTGGAGCTGAAATTTTTCCTTTATTTCTAGTAGGTCCATTTTTATCCAGTCTTGGAGAAACATAACCAGATAAGTCACAAACATTTAGTAATCTCGAAGGTTCGCAGCTAGTGCCTAGATGTAATAATGCTGAGGTTGTTATGTCACTTCCCCAAGTATCTTCAATACACATCTTAGTTCCAAAATAATTACAAAGCTCTCTTGCATATCTTACTGCGCTCACTCCACCAAATTTAGAAAGTTTCAGTGCAGCTACATCCATAATTCCTTTTTCATGTCCTTCTAAAAGAGTTTTTGTATCATAAACTCCTTCATCTAATTTCATCGGAAGACCTGTTGCTTGTTTTACTAAAGCACACTCAGATAAGGTAACACAAGGTTGTTCTAGCATAATATCTAAATGAGCTACAGCTCGACTTGTTCTTATTGCATCAAGTGGTGTTGCTCCGCAATTCCAATCACCATAAACTAAAAAACCATCATCAATAACTTCTCTAATTTTAATCAATCTTTCAGTGTCAATTCTCCAATCATTATCAACACCAAGTTTAACTTGAAACTGAGTTATACCTTCTTTTTGTTTTTCCTTTGCAATTTTAACCATTTCATCTGGAGCAATACAAGTTATGGAATGATATAAAGGCATGTCTTTTTGTTTTTGACCACCAAGTAATTTATATAAAGGTAAATTTGCAACTTTTGCTGTGATATCCCATAACGCAATATCCAAAGGTGATTTTGCATAAGGATGCCCTTGTAAATATTTATTTACCTTTGCCATCAACGCCTCTGGTCCAACTGGATCAGATCCTATAATTACAGGTGCTATCTCGGTCAATGCAGGAGTTATTCCTTTAGCATATGCTGGCAAATAATGAGGAATCGGACAACATTCACCCCAACCTTTAATGCCACTATCAGTATCTACTGAGATAATTATACTCTCTACTTCATCACAAGTTTTATTACCTGCCATATAATATGTTTCATGACTTTTCAGATTAATATTCCAAATTGATAATTTAGTTATTTTCATAATTTACCAACTCTCTTTGCAACACCTTCTTCTTGTTTTTTATTAAAATCATTATCATTTAATTTATACAATTCTTCAATTCTCAAATTTTTAGTATTAATTGATGGTAAATTATTTTTTTTCATTCCTTGGTGTCTTGCATATACTGCTTGTTTTTTTGTTGTTTGATGAGGTTGAAAATCTTTTATATCATCAATAGTTATTTGATCCCCTTTCACAAGATATCCATTTTCAACAGCTTCATTAAAAATTTTAATTCCTTTTTTTGTTCGCATTACTGCAGCATTGAAACCTTCATCTTCTCCTTTTGGAGAACCGCCCCTCCAGGTATCAAGTGCTGCTATATCTGCACTTTCACCAATTGCATCTGGACAAATTTTACATCTAAAAGGAACTTTCCAATTACTTTCATCTCCCCAGAATGAATTATAATCTTTATCAAACTCTTTTTGATCTTTAGTTTTTATATACATTCTACCTGGATTTCCAAAACCTCTATACCTAAACTCCTCAAGCTCTTGTTCTTTAACATTAAAACTATCAATAAATTCTTGTGACTTTGTTAATTCTTGAAAACCACCACAAACTAATGTGAAAATATATTTGCAATATTGATCAACTCGTTCATCGAATTTAGCAAGTAATCTTATTGCTCCTGCATCACAAGGTTTTCCAACAAATGCGAAAGTTTGTTTTTTATCCAATGCTTTATGGAATTTACTCAAAGGTGATGATGGACCATATCTTGATCTACTTTCACAATTTAATAAGTCATCTTTGGAATAGCTATATTTAACAACGTTACGCATTGGGTTTTCCTTATCACCAGCTGTATGCATAATAAAATCAACTTTATTTTTTTCTAGCAAATATAAAGATAATCCATTTAACAACCCTCCTGTTGAACTTTGAAATCTAATTTTTGGATCGCTAGACCATGAATAATATAAACTAAAATAATTTCCCCAGATAATATCTTTATTTGATCCTTCGTTTTCCTCTTGATCCTCTGGTCCTTCTGCAATTACCCCTGGACAAACTTTTTTAATATTTTCAAATGTTTGATTGCTAATAGATTTTAATTCTTTAGGTTCTAAATTACCTTTGTCACTCATTTCCATCTTTAGTGAATTATTACCTGCAATACTTTTGCAAAGTCCGCAGCCAATACAAAGGCCATTGTCTACAATGTCAGCTAAAGAATTTATTTGTATCATTACTCTTTGTAAGATGGATCTTTAGCATCACACCTTCTTAGTAATGCTGGCCACTCATTTAATCCTGGTGAAAATAAATCATACTGTTTTTGAGATAATTTCCACATTTCCTCAGTAGCTCTCTCAAGAGGCAAACCTGAACTTGTTGCTTGAATAGCAACTTCACACATTCTAATTGCATAATACATATTCATAAAAGCTTCACCGGCTGTAGCTCCAACAGTCAATAATCCATGGTTCTTCATGATTAAAACTTTGTTGTCTCCCATGTTTTCTGCAATTCTAACTCTTTCATCTTTGTTTATCGATAAGCCTTCCCATTCATGATATCCAACTTTTCCATAAAGCATTGAACTATCTTGAACTAAATGAGGAATACCGTCTTTAAGAGCTGTAGCAGCTAATGCTGAAGGTGGATGAGCATGAAATACAAATTTTGCATTAGGATGATTTAGATGAATTGCACTATGAATAATAAATCCTGCAGTGTTTGCTTTTTCTGGTCCCTCTAAAACTTTTCCATGTTCATCAACTTTAATTAAGTTTGACGCTTTAACTTCTTCATACAACAAACCCATCTCATGCATAAAGAATGTATGATCTGTTCCTGGTGCTCTGGCAGTTATATGGTTCCAAACAGTATCATCCCAACCCATCATATTAGTCAATCTAAACATGGCTGCAAGATCTACTCTTACTTTCCAGTCTGCTTCACTGATGTTATTTTTCATCTTCCCTCCTTTGAAAAAGTTAATTTATTATTTTGTTCTAAAAGTTTAATTACTTTTAAGTGATTAGAATTAGGTCCAAATTTTTTAATAGCTTTTTTATAAATTTTTGATGTTAAATTCATTATTGGTAGATCTAATTTTTGTAATTTAATTATTTCATTAGCAAGATTTAAGTCTTTCATCGATAAACCTAAAAAGAATGAAGGATCATAGTCACCATTAATCATATTTGGTCCATATCTTGTGGATGTATAACCGCCACTTGCGCTCTTATCTATAATCTCCAACATAGTTTTTGGTTTAATACCTGATTTTACTCCAAGCATTAGAGACTCCGAAAGGGAAAGATAATTCAAATAGCAAAGGCTTACTTGAGCAATTTTAGCAGCATAACCTGCTCCAGCTGTATTTAGATAATAAAGATTTTTGCCTAAAATATTGAAAATAAATTTAAGCTTATTTACTGTTTTTTTTTGGCCTCCCACGAATATGGATAGATCTCCTGATTGAGCTTTTAAATTTCCACCTGATATTGTGGCATCAACAAATTGATTGATTTTTCTCTTAAGTTTTTTTTTCAAAAAATTGAAACAACTAAGAGAATTAGTTGAACAATCTATCCAAACTTTATTTTTGTCTAATTGATCAATAATTTTATTTTTTCCTACTGATAATAATTTTATTTGTTTGGGTCCAGGTACACAGCTTATTATGATGTCAGAAAAATTAATCAACTCTTTCAAAGAGTTAGTTGCTTTTGCTTTTTTTGATTTAAATTTTTGAATTGTTTTTTGACTAACATCATATCCTAATAAATCAATTTTTTTTGATTTATGAAGATTTAAAGCCATCGGCATTCCCATATTACCTAAACCAATAAAGCCTACTTTAATCATTAATCTACCAAATCATCATCACGTTTTTTATTTCTTTCATAATGAATAGGCATTGCTCTACCATAAACAATCTTTGAATGTGCAGGGGTGTTAACTCTCCAGCTATCCAAAACATAAGTTGGTAAAGCAATGTAACGAGTTGTGTTACCTTTAATTTTCGTTACGCGATGCATTGAAAATCTTCCTTTAAAAATTTGAAGATCACCTTCTCCTAATTTTAATACTCTCACTTTTTCTCTATCACCATTTAAAACTCTTTTGACCTCTTCAAATTTATTGTCACTTGGAGCTCTTAGATTTGGAACATATTCAAAATCTCCTCCTTCATCTGCTTTTTTTACTAAAATACTTAAAGTAAATTCATTACTATCAAAATGCCAAGGTAGTGTGTGCCCTGGATCCATGCAGTTATAAGGATTTCTACCTAATGGATCTGCCCATTGAAAAATAGGTTTAACTCCTAGACAATCTGAAACAAAATCTTTTAATTCGTCAGTTTCGTAAATATATCTTAAATCGCTATCATCACTCAAAACATCAGAATTCAAATAACCATTTTTTCTCTCATTAAATGTATTTATTGGATGATCTTTTTCATATTGATCATCTTTGACACTAAAATATGGATTATGACTTTCATCTGACCAATAGATATGTTTTCGTCTTGCTATAACCTCCTTAAACATTTTATCAAGAGACTCTTGTTTGATAAAATTTGGAATTTTACAACAACCAACTTCATCAAGTTCATTTTTATAATGAGAAATCATTTCCTTACGTTCTTTTGAATGAACGTCGTGAATTGGATATCTTTTTAAATCTACTATTTCTTCTAATTTATTCATTTTCCTCCTTTTAAAATAATTTATTTAGATTGCCTAAGAAGGAAATTTTACAGTTTGGTAGGAGTAGAAAAATTTAAATGATTTTTACAATCTGTCTTTTCAAGTAATAATGAGAATAATTTTGAGGATAGTTTAGAACCTAATCCAACTCTTGCAAGTCTATGATGGTGAGTCGATAAATTAAAATTCATAAGATTACGTTATTATATTTTAATTCTTTGGTAAATATAAATTATACAGAGTGATCTAAAGTTTTCCTTCTTCTCTCATTTTGGCTCTAATCTTGGTAGCTGAGATTTTTTGAACTTCTTCAGACAAAACAATTTCCTCAATCTTGTAACCAACACCTCTTCCATAACAAATATTCGTAATATTTGGTACTAACATGATTTTAAATCTACCCTCAAACTCAGGATTAAGTCTTTCTTCTATATTTTTTTTAACTGTTTCAAAATCAAAAGGATTATCATCAACCCCTTGAACATCTCTAATTTGAATACAAACTTGACCAGTTTTTTTTATAATTTCTTTAAATAAAGTGTAATGGCCATCATGAAAAGGTTGCCATCTTCCTAACATTTGTGCAGTTGGTTTTTTATTGTCCCATTCGTAAGCCATTATTTTATCTCCTTTAATATTTTTGGTGCCCAGTTTTTAGCATCTTGTGTTGTTACATGAAAGTCAAACTTGTCAGGTTTCACAAACATTTTGTTTGTATCATCAAATCTCCCTTCTTTTATTGTATCTACCCAAATAACAAAATCAGCTGGAAATAATTTTCTTGCTTCTGGTGTTGGGCAAATAAAATCTGCAACTACATTATTTCCATTTTCTCTCATCTTTAGAGCAAAGTCAGCCATTCTTTTTGATTGTCTTTTTCTTCCTTCCTCTGAAAAATCCCAATCATTAGCCTCTCTTCTAACTTCATCTGCATTAAGTCTTTTTGCATTTAGCAATGGTGCTAATTCATTAGCTAAAGTTGTTTTTCCCGATCCTGGAAGACCCATGATTAAAATTATTTTCATAGTAAATTAGTTGCAACCCACTTATGAAATTGATGTGTTGGTTGATCCATAACTGGAGAAAAATTTCCACCATTATATACTGGTGAATTTCTACCCTCTTGCATTCCTTCTATAGCTTTTATGTCTTCTATCATTACATCTTTCCAAAATCTTGAATTTTCTTTTCTTAATTCTTTAAGTTCTTCACCGTTAGCACTTTCATTTCCTACATAATACATTTGCATATGTTCACGAGTTTTATTCATAGCTAAAGGCTCTAACCAATAAACGTAAAAATGATCTATGTGTAAACCTATCATTACATTAGGGAACAATGCTATATATTCTGAATTCTTAAGTTTTGTTTTGTCCCAATTAGGGAAAGTGTCAAACTTTTTGTTACCTTTTACAGGTTGTTCGTATTTTTTACTTCCTTGACCTGCAAATCTATTTGGCAAACCTTGAATATGATAATGATCATTAATATTTGAAACTTTATTTAATTCAGGATGAATTGTTGGTAAATGATAACTTTCACAATAATTTTCTATTGCAAACTTCCAATTACAATTAACGTCTAAATTAAAATAACCATAATCATTAGAATGAACGATTAATTTTTGGTCATCTTTGTTGATAAAACTAGACCATCTAGCTTCGAGAGGTTTAATATAATCATCAAATTCTATTTCATTAGAATTGATATTTACAAAAATTATATCCATCCAAACTTTAGATTTTACCTCTTTTAAATTACTTTTATTTTTATCGAATTTTTCTGATTGGTGGTTATTAAGACCACCAATATGTGGAGTTGCAATTAGGTTTCCTTTAAAATCATAAGACCAAGAATGATAAGGGCACCTAATCACATTTTTTAAAGTACATGGATTATCAACAAGCTTAAATCCTCTATGGCTACATACATTATGAAATACTTTAATATCCATATCTTTGTCTCTTACCAAAATCAAAGGAATTCCAAGCAGATTATATGGTCTAGCATCTCCTGGGTTTGGAATTGAGCTTGCGACACCTATTACAATCCATTTATTACAAAAAATTTTTTCTCTTTCGTAATATAAATAATCAGCATTTGTGTAACATTCATTAGGGAGGCCATTTGCATTCTCAATTGGCATGTCTACATTTTTAAGCTTATCAATTTCCAAAATTCTTGAGAGGGTTGAATTTGTGAATTTCTGAGACATAGAAAAAATTACCATGGGTTAAATTTTTAGCAATAAATTTTCTAAGAGTAAGAAATGAATTTCTTTGACAGAGATTTTCAAAAAAGATACGAGTCGGGGAAGAATGAATTTTTCTTTAGAAATTGGTCCTCATACGGATCTTAGCACTCTTCCTGCTGTGAAGGATGTTTACGTAACACTATTGCCTGGAGGAGACTATAAAGAGACAGCAAAAAAATCAGGAGATTTAGTTAAAGAGGGTTTTAACCCTGTTCCACATGTTCCAGCTCGTTCAATAAGCAACGATGAAGAGCTAAAAGATTATATGAATATGTGTAAAGATTTAGGAGTTAAACAAGCTTTAGTAATTGGTGGAAGTAGAGAACCAATTGGAAAATTTGATAGTTCATTTCAAATTCTCGAAACAGGATATTTAGAAGGAATTAAAATTGGAATAGCAGGACACCCTGAAGGAAGCCCTGATATTTCTGACCAAGATTTAGAAAAAGCAATGATAGATAAAAAGCCTTATGCTGATTATATTGTAACCCAATGGTTATTAGATACTCAGCCTATTATTGATTTCATTTCTAAACAAAGCGTACCAGTGCATGTTGGAATTACTGGGCCCATGAAAATTTCAAGCTTAATAAAGTTTGCAAATATCGTTGGTGCGAAAAATTCCATTAACTTTCTTAAATCTAATTTTAGTAAGGCGTTAGATTTATTAAAACCTAAAGACCCTAATGATTTAATTGGGAAGGTTAAATCGCATACTGATAACTTCCACATTTATACATTCGGCGGCTTGAAGGAAACAAACAAGTGGTTGAAGGAGAACAAATATGTCTAAAGAGTTCGATTACGACAAAGTAAGGCATGTAACGTCAGTAGATCAGTCTGACAGAAAGGTACCATATAACTTAAGACAAAGTGGTCCTACTAAAGTAGAAATGTTAATATCAACGAGAGTAAGAAAATCTCCATATTGGCATTTATCAATGAAAGCAGGTTGTTGGAGAGCAACTGTTTACAATCGTATCTATCACCCAAGAGGATATGTAAAACCAGAAGATGGTGGTGCAATGGTTGAGTATGATGCAATTGTAAATCACGTAACAATGTGGAACGTAGCTGTAGAAAGACAAATTCAAGTTAAGGGTCCAGATGCAGAAAAATTTGTTGATTACGTAATCACAAGAGATGCAACTAAGATCTCACCTATGAGAGCTAGATATGTAATTCTGTGTAATGCTTATGGGGGAGTTCTTAATGACCCAATCCTTTTAAGAATTTCTGAAGATGAGTTTTGGTTCAGTTTATCTGATAGTGATATTGGAATGTATCTGCAAGGAGTGAATGCAGATGGAAGATTTAATGTCGATATAAATGAAATCGATGTCAGTCCAGTTCAAATTCAAGGTCCAAAATCAAAAGCATTAATGAAAGATCTTTGTGGAGATCAAGTTGATTTTGATGACATGCCATTCTACGGTTTAGCTTCTGCTAAAGTTGGAGGAAGAAATGTTATTATTTCTCAATCTGGTTTTTCTGGAGAAGCAGGATATGAAATTTACCTAAGAGACTCTACTTTATATGCTGAGGATATGTGGAATGCTGTTCTTGATAAAGGTAAAGCGCATAACTTAATGGTTATTGCACCAGCTCACCATAGAAGAATTCAAGCAGGAATTCTTTCATGGGGTCAAGATTTAGATCAACAGCACAATCCTTTTCAATGTAACTTAGGTTATCAAGTTTCATTATCTGGAAAAGGTGAATGGAAAAAGAAAGGTGATTATGTTGGAAAGGCTGCTCTCGAAAAAATGGGAGCTGATCTTAAAGCAGGTAAAAAACCATACAAACTTCAGTTAGTTGGTCTTGAGCTAGGTGGAAAACCTATTGAAGAATACGCTCCTGATTTTTGGTTAATATCAAATGCAGATGGTGGTGATCCAGTTGGTTTTGTTACCTCTCCTTGGTATCACCCTGAGAAAAAACAAAATATCGCAATGGGATATGTACCTTTTGATGGAACATTAAATGCTAATGGCTTTCCAAAAGGTAAATTAGGTACAAAGTACAAAATACATTTACCTGACCAATATGCAGACAAACCAGGTCAACCTGTAGATGCTGTAGTCGTTGATATTCCATTTAAAGAATCTTACAACGCAAATACAAGAGAAGTTGTAAAAGGTTAATTTTTATTTTTAGGGGGCAAATACATTGCCCCCTTTAAATTATGTCAAAAACTTTCCTAATCGCTGTTTGCATTATCATTGCGATTGCTTTAATAATATTTCCACTAATTGTTTCATATAAAGAACAAAAAGATAAAAAAAAATAAAATATGTTTGGTGAATTTTTAAATATTGTTTTTAAATCAATTAAACTAGATCGATCACTTTATAAAGATAATAAAAATTTTGGAGAAGCTGCAATTTATTTTGCTGGTCTTATCATGATTTTAGATGGTGTAGCTGGGGCAGTTGCAGCTAACACAGTTGTTAAAACTGCTATTGGTGTCTCAGGTTTAACTGCAATTATTACATGGTTTGTATGGGCAATATTGATTTATGTTATTGGTGTTAAGTTATTTCCAGACAAAGATACTAAAATACCATTTAAAAAAGTATTAACTGCTGTCGGGTTTGCTCATGCACCAGGCTTAATTAGGTTTTTTGCTGTAACACCAGAATTAATGATACCAATTATTTTTCTTACGCAATTTTGGATTTTTGCTGGTTTGATTATTTCAACTAAACAAATTCTCAATCTTAAATCCAATATGAAATCATTTGGTATAGTGTTCTTATCTTTTCTAATAATTGTATTTTTATCTATCTCATTTGTAATGAGCAGAATGGATGCAATGCCAATAAGTCAGGTAAGTTAAAGAGGAAATATAGTTTTAGAAACTCTACAAGACTTGCAAATTTTATATCCAGTTAATATTAGGTTTTGAGTAACACTTTGATGTTCTTGCTTACATTCATCACAAATATTATTTAATTCTTCCTCGTTAACATCTTCTAAAACAAGCTCATCATTATTTTCAATCATTATCTGTTAATCCTGCTCCTGCTCCACCTTGTTTTAAACTTTCAGATTCTTCAACAAATGTATCTTCACTCAATTTATAAAGATTTTTCCATTCATCTTCAGAAAATGAGTCAGTATTTTCTAAAAAACTAATTTCAACATCTTCACCTTTTAAAATTATATCTGAAAAATTATTATCTGAATAAATATTAACATTAAAATTAAGTATTATTTGTGCTTGATTAAATTCTAGCTTTATTCTTTTTCCAATAATTTCTGAACTTCTGCTTAAGAATGGAATAAATAATATTGGATAAGCAATATTGTCAATTGAGATAATCTTATCTTTTAAATTATCTATCTGATCTAAGAAGCTGATACCAGTTGAAATTGGGCAAAAATGATTTTTATTAGATTTATTTGTTTCTGAAATTAAATTTAAATTCTCAAATCTATTATTTTTTTTTTCTGACAAAAATAAGTTTAAATTTTTTATTCCAGGCAAACCAAACAATTCTAATAATCTTATATTTTTTCCTATTTCTTCTGCTTCTCCCCAACTAAAACCAGCTGCCCTACTAGCTCTTTTCGATACTGTTTCAATTTCACTGAGAGATCTCATTTTAAATCTGGGTTTTATAAACCCATTGCTCATCATAATTTTTTAAATCATTTGGAAGAGGTGCTCCTTGAAACATACAAATTCTTAACCATTTATCTGATCTAGGATCAAACTTTAATGCTCCAAAATATGACAACTTAAGTCTTAACATGTCTATCGGCATAATTGATTTACCTATAGTGTTATCTTGAATTTCAGAATAAGGAAATTTTTCAATTATAAAAACACGTCTTACAACATGTCTCAAATCAGCATTTTCAATTAAAAACTCTGCAACAGAAATTGGTTTTTTTAATTTGTCTACTTTTTGATGTAATTTTTTTATATCTCTTGCAATAGCTAGTGGTTGCTCTAGTTCAGATCCTTGTTCATCAAATCTATCTGCAAGTCTAGGTTCTTCTTTATTTTTGGATATAAACCAGAAATTTTGATTATTTTCTTTATTTTCAAAATCAATTTTTAAAATTTCTGAATATCTATCTTTTAAAATTTTATTTAAATCATTTGTTGATCTATTTGTTGGAATATTAAAAAATTTTTCTTCATCAGAACTCATTTTTTGAATTAAAGGTTCCACAATTTCATCATATGGTTCAAGCATGATTGAAACTATATATTCAATTGCCTCTTCGCACATATTTTGATCGATCCAGTTGTAAATTTCATTGAATAAATAATCTTTACTCGTATCCAGTTCATTATCTATAAATTTTATAAATTTATTTATATCAACCAAAAGAGATTTAATTTTCTTAATTTGATATTCACTATCAGAGTTCCAGCTAGTTATATTAGTCAAAGAATTTTTCAAACAAGTACAAAATAATTGAAAATCTTGATCTTTAACATTTTTAATTTCTCTAATTTTTTTTAGAGCAGTTTCTCTCATCAATATCCAATTGTTCAACAACGTTGGGTGATTTACTATAAAAGGTGCCATACCTAAACCAGTTGAGTTGCCTATGCCTAAATTTTTAGAAATTTTATTATCTAAAGAGATTGCTTTTTTAGGATTTCGACATTTCGCAATATGATTTACTTGGTCAAACGTGAATTGTCTTACTAAGTAAACTAACATCATTTCTAATCTAAATGGACCATTGATTTCTTCTCTATTTTTTATTCTAAACCTATCTGCCAATCCAAATTTTCCAGAACCATATACAGCAGTAGTTCTGTATAAATATCCAACCTTAGACAACAATTCCAAATCAGGTTGTTCTCCGTTACTTAATTTTTCAACAACATGATTAAAAACTCTTACAGATTTATTTGCTCTAGATAAGGTTAGTTCTTTGTAAGACATTCTTCCAACTTCTTGCTTTGGAACTTCATTTCTTAATCTTTCAATATCTTTTTTTTCAGGAATTCCATCATGAAGAGTGAAGGCAGCATCCCATTTTGTGGCAATTACTCTATCTGATCTTTCATTATCATCAATTTGATTTGCAAAACATACTAGAGAATAAACTCTCTCATCTTTTCTAAATGAATATACAGCAGTTCCAAATCCTTCTTTATTAAGATCAAATAAATCTCTTCTATACTCCCAATCTTTAAACTCTTTTAAAAAACTTCTTAAAAAAGAAAGTTTTGATTGATGAAATGATCCAAGTCTTGATAATTTCATAACTTTGTCTGGACTTCGTAACTCAATATTCATATTTAAATATTTTTATAAAAATTGTACCAATTGTTTCCTAAAATTCCATTCACATCTTCCTCAGAAAATCCAATCTTTCTTAAACCACTTTCAATATTATCAAATCCCCTTGCATCTTTGAACCAACTAGGTTGATCTGGAAAACCAGGTTTACTTTTTGAGCCTTCACCATAATTTTTAGTTTTAGTCCATGTTCCATTACGCATCCATTCAACAACTTCATCAGGTTGATTAAGGCAAAGATCAGAACCAATACCAATATTTTTTACATCCATAATTTCTGCAGTTTTTGCAACCATTTCGCAAAAATTTTCTAATGTGCATTTACTATTATTATGTAAATGATGAGGGTACAAAGAAAGACCTAACATACCGTTGCTATCATTTAATGCCTTTAAAAGATCATTTGATTTATTTCTTTTTGCTGGATGCCAAAAAGATGGATTAGCATGAGTAATCGCAATTGGTTTTTCGCTTATCTCAATTGCATCTAAACTGCTTTTTTCTGCCGAGTGTGACATATCAATTACAATTCCCACTCTATTCATTTCTCTGATTACTTCTCTTCCAAAATTTGTTACGCCACTATCATTTCTTTCATAACAGCCTGTTGCTAGTAGAGATTGGTTATTATATGTAAGTTGCATAAATCTACACCCAAGTTGATGTACTTTCTCAACTAACGAAATATCATCTTCAATTGGTGAACAATTTTGAAATCCAAAAAATACTGCGGTCTTATTAAGTTTTTTTGCTTTCTCTATATCTGTCGAATTATTAGCTAAAAAAATCAAATCAGAATTATTTTCAGCTAATTTTTGCCATTTCTTAATTTCTAATAATAATTCACCATAGTTCTCGTGATAAACTATTGTTACATGTACAGCATCTAATTTTGCTTCTCTATTGATCTGAAAAATTTCTCTAGACCAATTACAATACTGAAGATTATCAATTCTATAATTATTACTCATGATGATGTAAATAGTCTATCAATCTCATGTTCAATTTCTATAAATTTATTGAAATTTTACTAAGAGTTTGAAATAAAGATTTTAAAGGTTTCAATGAAGAAAAATAAAAAAGTATCAATAGTTATGGGTAGTCAATCTGATTACAAAACTATGAAATTAGCTGAAAATATATTAAAAAAAATTGGCGTTTCTTTTGAAACTAAAATTATATCAGCACATAGAACTCCTGAAAGAATGTATCAATTTGCTAAAAATGCTGAAAGAAATGGCACAGGCGTAATAATTGCTGGCGCTGGTGGATCAGCACATTTACCGGGGATGATTGCAGCGATCACATCTTTACCTGTATTAGGTGTTCCTATTGAGAGTAAAAAATTAAAAGGACTCGATAGTCTGCTTTCTATTGCTCAAATGCCAAAAGGTATTCCAGTAGGTACATTAGCAATTGGTGAAGATGGAGCAATTAATGCAGCCTTATTATCAGCATCAATTTTGGCGAATGATAATAGTAAAATTAAAAATAAGTTGAAGTCTTGGAGAAAATCACAAACAAATAAAGTTAAGAAGAGACCCAAATAAAGTAAATGTCAAATATTTCTTTAGGGATAATTGGTGGTGGACAACTAGGTAGCATGTTAACTGTTGCCGCAAAAAAGTTTAATATAAAAGTTGTTGTATACTGTGATGATAAAGATGGACCAGCACAAAATTTCTGTGATGAATATATTCATGCAGCTTATAATGATCAAAACAAAATAAATGAATTTGTTCAAAAAGTAGATCTAATTACATACGAGTTTGAAAATATTCCTTATCAAACTTTGAATGAAATGAATAATTCAAAACCTGTTTTGCCTAAACCTTCTGTAAATAGAATTATACAACACCGTATCGCAGAAAAAGATTTTGTTAATAAATTCAATATTAGAACAACAAGATATGCAGTGGTTGAAAAAAAATCTGACTTAGAAGCTTTAGGAGATTTATTACCAGGAATTCTTAAAACCACAACTTTGGGATATGACGGTAAAGGTCAATACCCAATTAAATCTCATGAAGATATAGAAAAATTAAACATAGATTTTTCTAAAGAATATATTTTAGAAAGACTAATTAAGTTAAAACAAGAGATATCTGTAATTGTTACTAGGTTTGGTGTTAATAGTTATGAGGTGTATGAGCCAATAGAAAATAAACACGAAGATCAAATTTTAAAATATTCAGAGATACCAGCGAATATAAGTGAAAATATTTTAAATCAATCTAAAGAATGGGCCACATTGCTTGCTGAAGAATTAAAATATGTTGGGACTATGTGTGTAGAATTTTTTGTTGATAGAAACGACAATCTTTATGTTAATGAAATTGCGCCTAGAGTTCATAACTCTGGTCATTTAACAATAAATGCATTCAATGTAAGCCAATTTGAAAATCATATAAGAGCAGTTTGTAAATTAGATAGAATACCTCTAAAAAAATTATCAAATGCAAAAATGATTAATCTAATTGGTGAAGATATTCTACATTATAGACAGAACCCTACACTTGAAAAAAATCAATTCTTTTTTGACTACTTAAAAAAAGAAGTTAAAAAGAAAAGAAAAATGGGTCACCTAACAACACTTATATAATGATTAAATCAATTGAGGGAAATTTTGAAAATCCTGAAGTTAATGAATTGCTTATAAAACATTTCATAGAATTGAGAGCTGCATCTCCAGAAGGAAGTGCACATGTTTTGGATATTCCAGGATTAAAAGATCCAACAATAAAATTTTGGAGTTTATGGGAAAATAATAATCTAATGGGGTGTGGTGCTCTAAAATTTTTAGATAAAGAGCATGGTGAATTTAAATCAATAAGAGTTCACGATAAATTTAGAGGCCAGAATAATGGAATAAAAGTCATCAATCATCTTATTGAAGAAGCAAAAAAACTCAAAATTAAAAGATTAAGTATAGAAACTGGTGCTGGAAAATTTTTCTTACCAGCAAGGAAATTATTTGATAAGTGTGGTTTTAAAGTTTGTGAGCCTTTTGCACATTACAAAGAAGATATTAACTCAATGTACTACACAAAACTTATTAATGAATAGGATTAATTAATTTATGATTGGTATTCTTGGTGGGATGGGAACTCAAGCAGGACTTGATTTTTGCAATAAACTTGCAACTCAATATAGAGGTAAAATAGATCAAGATTATCCTCTTTTCTTTTTATATAACAAATCAAATATTCCTGGAAGACCTGAGTCTATAGGCAAAACTACTGGAGCACTCTCTAATAGGTTTGAAAATATTTCATCAAAAAGAAAGTATGAAAAAGTTTTAAAAAGTTTAATTGATGGATGTAAAAAATTAGAAAAAGCAAAGTGTAGATTTATTGTTATACCATGTAACACCGCACACTATTGGTACGATGATTTACAAAAAAAGATAGGAATACCAATTATAAATATGCCTAAAGAGGTTTTTAATCATACCAAAAAAACATGTAAAAAAAATTCAAAGATTGGTCTTCTTGCAACAGAGGGTACTTTAAAGACAAAAGTATATGATAAAATTTTTAGTAAAGATTATGAATTATGTTTTCCAACAAATAAACTTCAAAAACAAAGTGTAAACAAAGCTATTAAAGAAGTTAAAATGGGTAACGTAAAAAAAGCAGCTAAAGTTATTCAATCATCAATAAAATATTTAATTAAGAATAAATGTAAAAAAATTATTTTAGGTTGTACTGAACTTCCAATTGCTATTTTTGCATTCAAATCTATCAAGACCGCAAAAACATCAAAAATTTTTTTAGATCCAAATTTAATTTTAGCTACATCTGCAGTAAAAAAATACAAGAAGTAGAAAGTGAAAATTTCAAAAGATAAACCATATATTCTTTATGTTGCTGAACTAATTTATTTAAAAGTAGTTCAGATAAAAAAAGAAAATCCTGGAATAACTAATATCGATGCTGTTGATAGATTTATTGGGTCTGAGTTTTACAAAGAAATTAGCAGTGGAAAATTTCATGATGATTGGTTTGAAGAATTAAAAAAAAATAATTTTGTAGATAAAAAAACAAAAAAGAAAATTCCTGAAGAAACTATCAGACTTTTAAATATCCAAAAAGATATGATGGTTAAACAATTAATTCAATTTTCTGGATTATACTATGCAAAAAGTCATTATCCATTGGAGATATCTCAAAGAGCTTTTGATCATTTATGGAGAACTTGTGAAAGTTACGAATTATGGTGTAAAGAAACTAAACAAGAAAATCTAATCAAATTAAATATGATTGACTAATAGTGATTAAATTATTTCCATTTATATTTATCATTCTTTGGTCTTCTGCTTTTATAACAACAAAACCTCTTACTGATAATAGTGATCCATTCTCAGCTCTGGCATTTAGATTTTTTTTGGTTTCATTAGGATTTGCCATTTATTCAATTTATACAAATCAAAAACTTTTAGTTAACAAAAAAAATATTATTGAGTCTTTGTTGAGTGGTGTTTTATTTCATGGACTTTATCTAGGTGGCGTTTTTTACTCTGTATCAAAAGGAATGCCAACGGGTATAGCTGCTTTAATAGTCACTCTTCAACCAATACTAACAAATACTTTAAGTGGTCCTATTTTAAATGAAAAAGTAACTTTCAAACAATGGCTTGGAGTAATACTTGGTTTTATTGGATCAGCAATGGTCTTAGGACTAGATATTGGTGTTGAGATTCCAGTTTTGGGTTTAGCTGCAACCATTATAGCTTTATTAGCAATAACAACATCAACTCTTTGGCAAAAAAAAATAAGCAACAATTTATCATTAGGGGTTAGTAATTTTTATCAAGCAGTCGGTGGTTTTTTATTTCACATTGTAATTATTGTCTTCTTTGCAAATCCTTACATAAATTTTACTAAAACCTTTTTAATTGCAATGGCACATCAAGTTTTTCTTGTTTCCTTTGGTGCTTTTACAATTTTGATGTTTCTAATAAAAAAAAATTCAGCAAGCAAAACAGTTTCTATATTTTTTCTAATTCCACCAACCTCAGCTTTAATGGCATGGTTTTTTTTAGGAGAGAAATTAAGTAATTTAGATATAGTTGGATTTCTGATTGCTACTGCTGGTGTATATATTGCAACAAGAAAATAGATTAAACTGATTTATACCCAAATTCTAAACAAGCATCAGTTATAGAATGGTGCAATGACTCACCAAAGCTTCTCAATCCTGATATTCTAACTTTCTTTGGATTATCTGAGATAAAATCTAATGTTACTGTAATTCCATTGTAAACAGAATTCGCACAATCACCTTCTTTTAGAGAATTTATATCTAATGGGCATCCTTTTTTTAATACTTCATCTACTAAATTTCCCTCTATTTCTATAATAGTTCTCGAATGTGAGATATCAGTGATTGCTAAATGCTTATCATCAAATTGATCCTTTTCTTTTTGAATTAGATCTAAACTAGAGGAAAAAACTAACCAATTATCAGGTCCTAACCATAGTATTCTTGTCTTTGAATTTGAGGACGATTTTAAAGATGATGGTAATTCAAGATTATCAATTTTAATTTTTGATGTATCAAAATCAGAATTTCGATATTTTGCAATTTGGAATATTAATAGTTTGTTTATTTCCGAAACTTTTAATAAGTCATTTTCATTTTTCCCTTCAAAATCCCCGAATTTGCCAGTCTTGTGTACAAAATTAAGTGGTGAAACATTTGTCATGATCTAACTCTCTTTCCCTCGTGATCCACATAATGAGAAGATATAACTTCAACTTCAATTGCAGTATTTTTTAATGGTGACACTGCAAATAATTTTTTACCAATCATATTCTTTCCATCTTTAACAATGGCTAATGAAAAAGGATTATTATTTTCAACACTCCAACAAGAAGAAGACACATGACCTAATTTCGGGTTCGGTAATTTTGCGTTTTTATCTACTACTAAGTGAGATCCTTCTGGAATGCTAGATTTTTTATCTAATGGGACAAGTCCTACAATTTTTTGTCTATCATTCGTATTAAAAGCTTCTTTTTGCAATGATCTTTTGCCAATAAAATCTTTTTTCTTAGATACTAATCCTTCTAAAGAAACATCATATGGAATTGTTCTTCCATCTAACTCGGGTCCAGCGACATGTCCCATTTCTATTCTCAGTGTTGATAGCGCCTCTGTTCCATAAGGTTGAATATTGAATTCTTTTCCGACCTCCATCATTTTTTCCCACATAAAAAGACCATGATCAGAAGCAACATTTATTTCATAAGCTAATTCACCCGAGAAAGAAATTCTAAAAATCTTTGCATTAACTCCGAATAAATCTCCTTCTGTGTAACCCATAAAAGGTAAAGCTTCATTACTTACATCTAGATCTGGAAATAATTTTGATAATACATCTCTTGACTTTGGTCCAGCTAATGCTGCCCCAGCCCATTGTTCAGTTGTTGAAATTACATTTACATTCAATTCTGGCCAAACAACTTGTAAATAATATTCTAAATGAGATAAGACATTAGCTGCTTGAGCAGTTGTCGTTGTCATATGATAATGGTTTTCTGAAATTCTTGTTGTTGTTCCATCATCCATTACAATTCCATCTTCTCTTAACATTACCCCATATCTAGCTTTACCAATTGGTAGTTTTAACCATGCATTAGTATAAACTCTGTTTAAAAATTCTGCAGCATCTGGTCCTTTAATATCTATTTTTCCAAGTGTTGTTACATCACAAATACCAACATGATCTCTAACATTTTTCGCTTCTCTTTTAGATGCTTCAAATAAAGTTTCGTTTCCTTGCTTATAATACCTAGGTCTTTTCCAAGCTCCTGCATCAACAAACACAGCGTTGTTTTCTTCGTGCCATGAGTGCATTGGAGTTTTTCTTGTTGGCATGTATTCCATATCAACTTCTCTTCCAACAATTGTACCAATAGTAATAGGAGTAAATGGTGGTCTAAAAGTTGTATGTCCAACCTGTGGAACAATTTTTTTCTCAACATTTGCAACTAATTGAAGACCATTTAAATTACTTGTTCGACCTTGATCTGTTGCCATTCCTAATGTTGTATATCTTTTAACATGTTCAATTGATCTGTAACCTTCTCTTAAAGCCACTTCAATATCAGACACTGCAACATCGTTTTGAAAATCTACAAATCTTTTATAATTTTTTCCTTCTGGTAAAGGTGAACACCAAAATTTATCATGAACATTTTTTTTAGGTTCATTTGAGTTTGGGGTAGGAATTGACACATCATTATTTGTTAAATTTTTTGAGACTTCAAATCCAGTTTTAAATCCTTCATCTAAAGTTTTCTGTAAAGTGAAAGTACCTTTTGATGCACCAATAGATGTTTCGTTTTGTTTTGATTTATCTGGGACAAAAGCATCTATCTGATCATTAAATTTAAGTTTGTTTCCTGATTGTGAAGCTAAATGCACTGTTGGTGTCCAAAAACCAGAAACACAAATACAATCACATTCAATTATTTCAGACGATTCAAATCCAGTTTTATCTTTATTGAGTTTACCAATTTGAGCTGATTTTACTTTTTTATATCCATTTGCTGCTATTACTGCATGAGAAAATTTAATCATTATATTTTGATTTTTTGCTGCATCTATTAATTCAGATGATTGCTCTTCTCTTGTATCTAAAATAATTGGTTCAACACCTTGTTTTTTAAATTCCAAAGCAGTCTCATATGCACTGTCGTTGTTAGTAAATATTAAAGGCTTCTTTCCAACTAAAACACCATAAACTTTAATGTATTCCTTAGCTGCTGCAGATAAAAATACTCCTGGTGTATCATTGTTTCCAAAAACTATAGGTCTTTCAATCGAACCTGTTGATAACAAAACTTCTTTTGCTCTTATGTACCATAGTCTTTGCCTTGGGGTATATTTGGGTTTTTCTTTTAAATGATCACCTGTTCTTTCAAACATCACCATCATATTGTGATCATAGTATCCAAAAACTTGAGATCTATTTTTCACAATCACATTTGGCATTTCTTTTAACTCGGTAATGATTTTATCAGTCCATGCCTTTCCGGATAAATTATCAATCGTAACATCATCTGTTAAAAGTGATCCACCAAATCTTGGTTTGTCTTCAGCTAAAATAACTTTTGCACCATTTTTGGCTGCAACATATGCGCTTGATAATCCAGCTGGACCTGATCCAGTAACTAACAAATCGCAATATTCATATTTATGTTCGTATCTTTCTTTATCTTTTTCTATTGATGCAACACCTAGGCCTGCAGCTTTTCTAATAAAAGGTTCATATATTTTATACCAAAAGCTTTTCGGCCACATAAATGTTTTGTAATAAAAACCAGCTGGAAAAAATTTGTTTAAAAAATTATTTATTGCTCCTACATCAAATTCGACTGATGGCCAGCAGTTTTGACTTGTAGCCTCTATACCATCAACTAGTTCAATTTCTGTTGCATTAGCATTTGGTTCTGAATGACCATTCAATTGAATTTGTAATTTCGCATTAGGTTCATCAACACCTGCACCAAAAAAACCTCTTGGTCTATGATATTTAAAACTTCTTCCAACTAAATGAACACCATTTGCTAATAAGGCTGAAGCTAAAGTATCCCCTTCATAACCAACATATTTTTTTCCATTAAAAGAAAAAGTTATTTCTTTATTTCTATTGATTAAACCTTCGTTAGTTAAACGGTGTGATTGACTCATTTTATTTCTTCATTCATTTTTGCAGTTTGAAAAATTTCATGAGTAACTGTGTCTCTATGAACTTTAAACCATTGTCTACAACCTGCTATATGATGCCATAACTCAATATGTTTACCTCTTGGACTTTTTCTCAAATAAACAAACTCATTCCATTTCTCATCAGATACTTCTTGATTTAACCCAGGTCTTTTTACAGTTCCATCTCCACCGTAAGCAAATTCTTTATGACCTCTCATTCCGCAATATGGGCATTTAATATTTAACATTTATGAAATCCAAGTTTTTGTTCCAAGACCTTTTTCGTCTAACAAATAACCTTTATCAAATCTACCAAGACTTAATTCGGAATTTAATTCGTGTATTCTATCTTGAGCGATTGTATGTGCAAACGTCCAACCAGACGCTGGAACAGATTTGAAACCACCATAGCACCAACCACAATTTAAATACAAACCATCAATGTGAGTTTTATCAATAATTGGAGAACCATCCATAGACATATCCATGATACCACCCCATGTTCTAAGCATTTTAAGTCTACTTAAAAAAGGAAATAGAGCTATACCTCCAGTTAAAACATGTTGGATTGTAGGTAAATTTCCTTTTTGCGCATAACTGTTGTAACCATCTAAATCACCACCCATTACCATTTCACCTTTGTCAGATTGACTTATATAAAAGTGACCTGCACCAAAAGTTACTACTCCATCTAAAATAGGTTTGACTGGCTCTGATACGCATGCTTGTAATAAATGTGTTTCAATCGGTAACGTCATATTAAGTTGTTCAGCTAAAACGTTTGAACTTCCAGCAACACATAGTCCAATTTTTTTTGTTTTTATATTTCCTCTACTAGTTCTAACACCTTTAATTTTCCCGTTTGCTACATCAAACCCGGTTACTTCACAATTTTGAATTATATCAACTCCCATTGAGTCAGCTTGTCTAGCATATCCCCAAGCTACCGCATCATGTCTTGCAGTTCCTGCACTTGGTTGCGCAAGACCTCCAAAAATTGGATATCTAACATCGTCTGAAAAATCAGCCATAGGTATCATTTTTTTTATTTGCTCTCTATTTAACAATTCAGCATCAATTCCGTTCAATCTCATTGAATTACCTCTTCTTGCGTAAGCATTCATTTGTGCATCAGAGTGAGCTAAATTAACTATTCCTCTTGGAGAAAACATTACGTTGAAATTTAATTCCTGACTCATATTTCTCCATAAGTCCATTCCAAATTCATTAAATCTTGCGTTAGCATCGTACATAAAGTTAGATCTAATAATTGTTGTGTTTCGGCCAATATTTCCTCCACCGATCCAACCTTTTTCAATTATAGCAACTTTTGTAATATTATGTTCTTTAGCTAGGTAATATGCTGTAGCCAAACCATGACCTCCACCACCGATTATTACTACATCGTATTCTTCTTTTGGTTCAGGGTCTTTCCAAGCTAAATCCCAGTTTTGATGATTAGAGAAAGCATTTTTGACGAGACTAAAAATTGAATATTTTTGCATAAAATGATTTTAGCGAAAAATATCTAAACTTTTCTTATTATTTTTTATATATATTTTTTAGAAGTTTAAAACAAAATGAAATTGAATAAAACGTCGTGATTATTTTATGCCAAAGTCAGATATAGAAATAGCAAGAGAAGCAAAAATGCAACCTATCAAGGAGATCCTTGATAAGATTAATGTACCAGATGAGCCTGAAGCCTTTAGCCCAATGGGCAGACATATTGCAAAAATAAATCTTGAATATCTTGATAAATTAAAAAGTAATAAAGACGGAAAACTAATTCTAGTTACAGCGATCACTCCTACGCCAGCTGGAGAAGGTAAAACAACTACATCTGTGGGCTTAAACGATGGTTTAAATAAAATTGGAAAAAAATCCATCGTATGTTTAAGAGAGCCAAGCTTAGGTCCTTCATTTGGAATGAAAGGTGGTGCAGCTGGTGGTGGTTATGCTCAAGTTGTTCCTATGGAACAAATCAATTTACATTTTACTGGTGACTTTCATGCCATTACATCTGCGCATAATTTACTTTCAGCGCTGATTGATAATCATATTTATTGGGGAAATAAACTTAATATAGATGTTAGAAGAGTAGTCTGGAAAAGAGTAATGGATATGAATGATAGATCATTAAGATCTATAGTAGTTGACTTAGGTGGTGTAGCTAACGGTTTTCCTAGACAAGATGGTTTTGATATAACTGTTGCTTCAGAAATAATGGCTATATTTTGTCTAGCGACAGATTTAAATGATTTGGAAAAAAGAATTGGAAATATTACTATCGGATATACTAGAGATAAAAAAGCTGTTTATGCTAAAGACTTAAATGCACAAGGTCCAATGACTGTTCTTTTAAAAGAAGCTATTAGACCAAATGTTACTCAAACTTTAGAAAATAACCCTGCAATTATTCATGGCGGGCCATTTGCAAATATAGCACACGGATGTAATTCAGTAATAGCTACTAAAGCGGGTCTTAAACTATCAGACTACGTTGTAACAGAAGCAGGATTTGGTGCTGACCTTGGAGCTGAAAAGTTTTTAGATATTAAATGTAGAAAATCAGGAATTAAACCAGATTGTGTAGTTATTGTTGCAACTATTAGAGCTTTAAAGATGCATGGAAGTGTAGCAAAAGACGATCTTAAAAAAGAAAATATTGATGCCTTAAAGAAAGGTTTAGTTAATTTAGAAAGACACATTAATAATACAAGAAAATTTGGTCTACCAGTAACTATTGCTGTTAATCACTTTATAACTGATACAGATAATGAAATGAATGCTTTGTTAGATTTTTGCAAAACTCTTGGTGTTAAAGCCTCTAAATGTACTCACTGGTCTGATGGTGGAGAAGGCACAAAAGAATTAGCAAAAAATGTAGTTGAAATTTGTGAAGAAAATAAAAGCACGTTTAAATATTTATACGAAGATAAACTTCCATTGTTTAAAAAAATAGAAAAAATCGCTCAAGAAATTTATCACGCTAGTGAAGTTGTTGCTGATACTAAAACAAGACAACAGTTAAAAGATTTTGAAGAAAAAGGTTATGGAAATTTACCAGTGTGTATTGCTAAAACACAATATAGTTTTTCAACAGATCCTAATCTCAAAGGAGCTCCAACTGGACATGTTTTACCAGTAAGAGAAGTAAGATTATCATCAGGAGCAGAGTTTATTGTGGTGGTATGTGGAGAGATAATGACAATGCCAGGATTACCAAGAGTTCCAGCTGCAGACTCAATTAGACTTAATGCTAAGGGTGAGATAGAAGGATTATTTTAATCTTTAGTTAATAAAGTTTAGCCAATTCCTTAGTTCCATCATTGTTTTATCTTTATTAGATATTGCAATCTCTTTTTTAATAAAATCAATATGATTATCAATATCCTCTATAGACTTAAATGCTTTACGTATCTCAACAAGTTTTTCTTTTCTAAATTCAATAAGACTTATCATTTTTTCATAAGTAATTTCTGGATGATATTGAAGTCCCCAGACTTTGGTTTCATTAATTTCAAAATATAAACTTTGAACATTGTTTATTTTATTTGAAGCTAAACAAATTCCATTATCAGGAATTTTTACTACCTCATCAAAATTAAACGCTGGTGTATTAAAAATTTTATCTTTATCTTTGTACAAAGGGTGACTTAATCCTTTTTCATTAATCTTTACATCATTTGCTATACCAATATTTGAATTGTCTGCTTTTTTTACTTCACCACCTGCAGCGGTGACCGCTACTTGCATTCCCCAACAAATAGCTAAAATTTTTTTAACCTTCTTTTGACACTCTCGCATGAATTCAATTTGTCTTCTTATCTCTGGAGTATCATTATAAATATTCAAACTACTCCCTCCCCATATCAAACCATCATAAGTTGAAAGTTTTTGAACAATAGGTTCAATATTTTTATCAGATGAAGGATTTACAACATCAAATGTTAAATCATTTGTGAAATAAGCCAAACTATCTTTTAAGCTTTGAGTGTGAGTTTGTATTCCAACTTTTGAAAAGCTGTCATTTTCTTCTCTTAGATTGCCCTCAACAATTAGAATTTTTTTCATAAAACTAAGATCCTTAGTCGCACTTAGGATAAAATAATTTGTTGATAATTTTATCCTATTTAGATTATGATAATCTATTAAGAAAAGGGAGAGAGAAATTATGACAAAAGTCGCATTAATAGGTGCAGGTCCGTGTGGTCTGTCATTTCTAAGAGCAATAGAGCAAGCAGAGAAAAAAAGTGAAAAAGTTCCTGAGGTAGTTTGTTTTGAAAAGCAAGAAGATTGGGGAGGTTTGTGGAATTACAGTTGGAGAACAGGTTCAGATCAATATGGTGATCCAGTTCCTAATAGTATGTATAGATATTTATGGTCTAATGGCCCAAAAGAATGTTTAGAGTTTGCTGATTACTCTTTTGATGAACATTTTGGTCGACCTATTCCTTCTTTTCCACCAAGAGAAGTTCTATACGACTATATTGTTGGAAGAGTAAAGAAAGGCAAATCTAAAAATAAAATAAAATTTAATACTAGAGTTGCAAATATTGAATTTAAAAATGATAAGTTCGATGTAAGTTACCAAGACAAAGTTAATAATGAGATGTCTAAAGAAACATTTGATTATGTTGTTGTTTCATCTGGACATTTCTCTGTTCCTTTTATTCCTGAATATAAAGGAATGAATTCTTTTCCTGGAAGAATAATGCATTCTCATGATTTTAGAGACGCTGAAGAATTTAGAGGTAAAGATGTAATAGTGCTAGGTAGTAGTTATTCTGCAGAAGACGTTGCGCTTCAATGTAACAAATATGGCGCAAAAAGTGTAACTATTGGCTACAGACACAATCCGATGGGTTTCAAATGGCCTAAGGGAATGAAAGAAGTTCATTATCTAGATAGACTTGAAGGTAAAAAAGCTATTTTTAAAGATGGAACTGAACAGAATGCTGATGCTATAATTTTATGTACTGGTTATCTTCATCACTTTCCATTCATTGATGAAAGTTTGAAATTAAAAACTCATAACAGATTATATCCACCAAAATTATACAAAGGCGTAGTATGGCAGGATAATCACAAAATGATGTACCTTGGAATGCAAGATCAATTTCATACATTTAATATGTTTGATTGCCAGGCTTGGTTTGCAAGAGATGTCATCATGGGCAAAATTAAAATGCCTGACTCAAAAAAAATTGAGTCTGATATTAATAAATGGGTTGCGATGGAAGAAAAACTTGAAAACCCAGATCAAATGATTGACTTTCAAACTGAGTATACAAAAGAGTTGCATGAAATGTCTGATTATCCAAAAATTGATTTTGAACTAATCAGAACTCATTTTAAAGAATGGGAACACCATAAAGTAGAAGATATAATGACTTACAGAAATAAGTCTTTCTCTTCACCAGTAACAGGATCTGTTGCGCCAGTTCATCATACACCGTGGGAAACTGCGATGGACGATTCTATGAAAACTTTTTTGGATCAGTAATTAATTTACTTCCAATCAATTTTGAGTTTTTCATTGTTGCAAATGCATTCAATCATGCTGAGTAACAATGGAAACTCTTTTTTATCAAATTCCTTTAATATCTTTGGGCCAATTGCAAAAGCTAAATCAGCTCCTTCAACAGTTATTTCTTTCATAAATTTATCTTTAGCATCTTTAAAGGTATGTCCTTTTCCAAGATAAAAACCCATTTTACTATTCCTTCCACCAGCAGAACTTACATGCAAATCTCCTAAACCAGCTAATCCATAAGCAGTGTCTGGTTTACCATTAAGTTTTTTTGTAAGATTTTTCATTTCAGATACTGCTTTATAAAATAAGGAAGCAGCAGTATTTAGATAATACTTATTTTTTATTTCATCATTTTGATCTTCGCTACTTAAACCCTCTGAAGCTCCAATTAACATTGAATATATATTTTTTGTTGCAGCACACACTTCAACACCCATAAGATCATCTGAATATTCTGTTGAATAATATTTTGTTGATATCATTGATCCTATTTTTTTTACAATATCTAAATTTTCATTTGCTAAAACTACACTACTTTTTATTCTATTTGCCAATCCACTTGCTAAACATGGTCCACCTACTGCTGAAATTTTTACTTCTTTAATTTTTTTTTCTTCTAAAATTTTATTTAATTTTTCAGCTAGAGTCTCAAATTTATTATCAATCACAGCTAAACCTTTTGTAAGTAAAAGAATATTTGTTGAATGATTATAAAATTTAGATAATTCTTCTCCGATCCATTCTATCCCTTTTGAACTTACACCTACCACTAATAAATCAATATCTTTTTTTATTTCATCATTAAATTCAGAAAATTTTAATACTTTAATTGAAGATGGAAGTTGACATTTTAAAGTTGGATGGAAATTTTTATTCAAATTTATTTCTTCAATTACTTTATCTTCTAAAAATGAACCAACTAAAAAAACTTCATTGGAATTGTCTGCGCAAGGAACTGCAAAAGCTGATCCCATTGCACCTGCGCCTATAATTACTATCTTGCTCATGAATTTTTAAACGTACCTAAATACAAATATTGCAAAAACAAATGATAAAATAGTAGCAATCCAAAGCATTGGTCCGACTAAACCGAGCCAACCTAAGTGAATATAAGCTGAGCTTAATAAAGAAATAAATAACCTATCTCCTCTGGTAGTATCTAATCCTAAAATTCCTCTTCTAGGACTTCCACCAGGTTTTTTCTTTTCCCATAAAACCATGACTACAAAACATAAAATTATGAATAAAAAAAACGCTGCAGTCTGCCAAGTCCAAGCCATCCATGTAATGAATTCAAAATCAAAAAAACCTTTTTTTTGAGTTTCAGCTACAGAGCCCCAAGTATTAGTTTCAGCTGCAAATGAATTAGTAAAAATCATACCCTACCTAATGCAAATCCTTTCGCGATATAATTTCTTACGAAATAAATTACTATAGCCCCTGGAACAATTGTTAAACTACCAGCTGCAGCCAATAATCCAAGTTCGTATCCTGATGTACTGGCGGTCCTAGTCATCGTAGCTGCAATTGGTTTTGCGGCAACTGCTGTTAAAGTTTTAGCTAGTAATAGCTCAACCCATGAAAACATGAAACAGAAAAACATTGTAATTCCAATTCCTGCAGTAATTGTTGGTATAAAAATTTTAAAGAAAAATTTAGTAAATGAATATCCGTCAACATAAGCTGTTTCATCTAATTCTTTTGGAACTGCTGACATAAACCCTTCTAAAATCCAAACAGCTAAAGGAATATTAAATAGACAATGCGATAAAGCTACAGCTACGTGTGTATCAAACAAATTTACTGAAGAATAAAACTGAAAGAATGGTAATGCAAATACTGCTGGTGGTGCCATTCGATTTGTAAGTAACCAGAAAAATAAATGTTTATCACCTAAAAATTTATATCTTGAAAAAGCATATGCAGCTGGCAATGCAGCCGCAACAGAAATAATGGTATTTAAAACTACATAATAAATTGAATTTAAATAGCCAGTGTACCAAGTGCTATCTGTAAATATTTTTTTATAGTTTTCTAAAGTAAATTCTTGAGGCCATAATGTGTAAGTATTTATAATTTCAGTTGTTGTCTTAAAAGACATGTTTAATAACCAATAGATTGGTAGCATTAAAAAAATTATATAAATTGTAGGTACTAACCACTTAACTTTTTTCATGACTGGCTCTCATTTTTCATCATTAAATTATAAAAAACCCAACAAACAGTAAGAACAATAAAGAAATATATTAATGACATTGCAGCTGCTGGTCCTAAATCAAATTGTCCTAATGCCATTTTAACTAAATCAATAGATAAGAAAGCTGTTGCATTTCCTGGCCCTCCCCCAGTTAAAACAAAAGGCTCAGTATAAATCATAAAACTGTCCATAAACCTTAGAAGGATTGCAATAGTTAAAACTTTTTTCATCTTAGGTAATTCTATGTGTCTAAATACAGCCCATCTGGTTGCACCATCGATTTCAGCTGCTTGATAATAAGCAGGTTGAATAGATCTCAATCCTGCATACGAAAGTAAAACAACCAATGAAGTCCAGTGCCAAACATCCATCAAAATAGTAGTAAACCACGCATCACCACTTTGTTGTGTAAAATTATAATCAAAACCCATTGCATTTAATGAGTGACCTAAAAAACCAATATCTGGTAGCGCAAAAATATTCCACATTGCTCCAACTACATTCCAAGGAATTAATAGTGGCATAGACATTAAAACTAAACAAATTGGAACTCCAATTCCCTCTTTTGGCATATTCAATGCTATAAAAATTCCTAAAGGTATCTGAATAACTAAAATAATTAATGTGAATAAAACTTGTCTACCTAAGGCAGCATGAAATCTTTCGGAAACTAAAATTTGTTTAAACCATCTTGTTCCTTCCCACATAAAAACATTATTTCCAAAGGTTTCTTGAAAGGCATAATTAACAACCGTCATCAATGGAATGATTGCATTAAATGCAACAAGAACAAAAACAGGTATTACAAAAAACCAGGCTTTTTGATTTACAGTTTTATTCATTAATCAACTATCCAGTTGTCCCCATACACATAAGTGTATTCTTTTTTAAATGTTAAGAAAGCTGAGCCTTCTGGTATTTTTTCTGAAGCTTTAGTAATTAATTTTATTTTTCCACTATCACTTTCAGTTTCAATAATCTTATTTTTTCCAGTGTTACTAACGTTAAGTATTTTTACTGGTAAACCTTCCTTATTAAAGGAAATAAACTCAGGTCTCACACCAATTTCTATTTTGGAAAAATTAGAATTATCTATTTTTGAATTTGAAGTCTCAATTTTTGTTCCATTAACAGCGACTGCCCCTTTATTGATTTCACATGGAAGAATATTCATTCCTGGAGAACCTATAAAATGACCAACAAAAGTGTGTTTAGGTTTTTCAAATAATTCCACGGGTGTTCCTGTTTGAACTATTTGACCTTCATGCATAACAACTACTTGATCAGCAAAAGTTAAGGCTTCTGTTTGATCGTGTGTTACATAAATCATAGTTCTCTTAATTTTTTGGTGAAGTTCTTTAAGTTTTGATCGTAACACCCACTTCAAATGGGGATCAATAACAGTTAAAGGTTCGTCAAACATAATTACATTTACATCCGACCTAACCAGTCCTCTTCCAAGTGATATTTTTTGTTTTCCATCAGCTGTTAAGCCTGAAGCTCTGTTATGTAATGTTGAAGTAAGTTCTAACATTTCAGCAATCTCATTAACTTTTCTTGTTATCTCTTCCTCTGGAATTTTTCTGTTTCTCAATGGGAATGCTAAATTTTCAAAAACAGTCATAGTGTCGTAGATTACAGGGAACTGAAATATTTGAGCTATGTTTCTTTCTACTGGGTTTTTTTCAGTAATATCCTCATCATTAAATAAAATTTTTCCACGAGTAGGAATTATTAATCCTGAAATAATATTAAGTAATGTTGTCTTTCCACATCCAGAAGGTCCAAGTAAAGCATATGCTCCTCCATCCTCCCAATCAATATTTACATTTCTAATTGCCCAATCTTCATCTTTACTTTGTGACTGTAAATAACTATGGCTTAATTCATTTAAGGTTATTTTAGACATTTCCTACCAATCTATTATTGCTGTCGAAATATAAAAATTCATCAGCATTCATGAAAAGTTTTGTATTTTCTCCCACATCTTTTTGATGAATTCCCTCTGACAATGATACCCAATTTAAATCTCCATTATTAAAATGAATCATGCTTTCAGATCCACTCAGTTCTGAAATGATTACCTTTCCATTTATTTCTATAGAATTATCTCCTTCTTTATATGTTGTGATATTATGAGGTCTAATTCCTACTTTATAATTTCCATCTTTTAGATTTAGATTTGTTTTCCAGCTAACTTTATCTGATAACAATGAACATGTTTCTCCTTTTTTGCTTATATCCGCAATATTCATAGGTGGATCACTAAAAACTTTTGCTGAGTCTAGATTATTTGGTTTGTTGTACACATCTAAAGTTTTACCATGTTGGATTACCTTTCCCTCTAAGAGTGTTGCAGTGTAACCTCCAATCAATAAGGCGTCTGATGGTTCTGTGGTTGCGTATACCACAATACAATCTCTATCTTTAAATAATTTTGGTAATTCTTCTCTTAACTCTTCTCTTAGTTTGAAGTCTAAATTAGCTAATGGTTCATCTAGCAAAATTAAATCTGAGTCTTTTACTAAAGCTCTAGCTAATGCTGTTCTTTGTTGTTGGCCTCCAGATAATTCCATTGGTTTTTTAGTCAACATTGGAGTAAGTTTTAATAAATCTGCAACTTTACCAACTCTTTGATCTATCTCACTTTTTTCAATCCCAATTATTTTTAGTGGTGATGCAATGTTTTCGTAAACTGTAAAATTTGGATAGTTTATAAACTGCTGATAAACCATCGAAACATTTCTTTTTTGAACTTTCACACCAGTTACATTATTGTCATTAAACCAAATCTCACCTGATGTTGGCTTGTCTAAACCAGCCATTATTTGCATCAAAGTTGTTTTTCCAGCTAAAGTGGAACCTAATAAAACATTGATAGTATTTTTTTCGAATTTTAAATCTGTATTGTAAATATGAGTTTCTTCACCTACTTTTTTTTCAATACCTTTTAATTCTAAACTCATATAAAAAAATTTTGTGATTAAAACAAAGAGGGGTTTTAACCCCTCTTTGATATAGATTTTATTTACAAAATAAAATTAGTTCCAAGCTTTTTCGTAAGGAACAGTTTTACCTTGTGGTTTCTCATCACGCTTAGCTTTTGGTGATCCTGGTTGACCTAACCAATAATCTGCACCTTTAGGTTCAGATAATCTTGGACCACATCCACCGTATGTATTGTTAGCTTTGTCTGCAGCTTCCATACGTGACATTACTAAGTTCATCTCTTCTGCAAGACGATCCATAGCTTCTTGTGGAGTAAACGCACCTGAGTTCACATCTCCAATTTGTTGCCACCAAATTTGTGCTAGTTTCGGATAATCCGGAACGTTAACACCAGTTGGCGACCACAATACTCTGTTAGGAGATCTGTAGAATTCTACTAATCCACCTAACTTAGGAGCTCTCTCAGTGAAAGATTTGTGATTAATATCACTATCTCTTATGATTGTTAAACCTACGTGGCTTTTCTTTAATGATACAGTTTTTGATACAACGAACTGAGCATACAACCATGCAGCTTTTCTTCTCTCAACTGGAGTAGACTTAAATAAAGTCCATGATCCAGCATCTTGATAACCAAGCTTCATACCTTCATCCCAGTAAGGTCCTTTTGGTGATGGACCCATTCTCCATAAAGGATTACCATTGTCATCAACTGTTTTATTTCCAGAACTCTTAGGCGCTACCATTGATGCAGTAAACGCTGTGTACCAGAAAATTTGTTGAGCAACGTTACCAGATGATAATGCAGGTAGTGACTGATAGAAGTCCATACTTGCAGCACCTGGAGGAGCATAAGCTCTTAACCACTCATCCCATTTTCTAATTGCGTAAACAGCAGCAGGACCATTTGCAGCTCCACCTCTAGCTACGTCAGCACCAACTGGGTTACAAGTACCTTGTTCCATTCTTATACCCCACTCGTCTACTGGTATACCATTAGGTTTTCCAACTGAACCTGCTCCAGCCATTGATAACCAAGCATCAGTCATTCTCCAACCTAAGTCCGGAGCTCTTTTACCATAGTCCATATGACCATAAACTCTCACACCATCAATCTCTTTAACATCATTAGTAAAATATTCAGCTATGTCCTCATAAGCTGACCAGTTAACTGGTACACCTAAATCATAGCCATATTTTGCTTTGAAGCCTTTTTTGATGTCTGCTCTGTCAAACCAGTCTTTTCTAAACCAGTATAGGTTAGCAAATTGTTGGTCTGGTAATTGGTATAATTTTCCGTCTGGACCAGTTGTAAATGATTTACCGATGAAATCATCGATATCTAAAGTTGGTAAAGTAACTGCTTTACCTTCTCCAGCCATCCAGTCAGTCAAATTTACAGCAAGCTGTAATCTTGAGTGTGTACCAATTAAGTCAGAGTCATTAATATAGGCATCGTATAAATTTCTGCCTGTTTGCATTTGTGTTTGTACAGCTTGTACAACTTCACCTTCTCCTAAAAGTTGGTGATTGACTTTAATACCTGTAATTTCCTCAAATGCTTTTGTTAGTGTTTTAGACTCATATTCGTGAGTTGGAATCGTTTCAGAAAGTACATTGATTTCCATTCCTTTGAATGGTTTTGCAGCTTTTTGAAACCACTTTAGTTCTTTAATTCTTTCTTTTTCAGAAAGAGTAGAAAGACTAAACTCACCAGTTGCATACTTCTTAACTGCGTCTGCATAAGAAGATGTTGCTAGTAATGAGAATGAAACAACAAAAGCTAGGAAAGTCTTGATATGTTTAAACATTTATTTTCTCCCTTGTTGTTTTTAGAACTATAAAGTTAACAAAGAAATGTATTTGATGTAAAGATGGTAATTTTGTATTTTTTTTGATTTATGAACAACAAAAAATTATAGAGAATTTAATATATTTAGATTAATTTTATACTACCTGAAGTTGTTTATGTTATTAAACTTCTTTTGATAGCTTTTTCCCAACCAGTGATAAGTGTTTTTCTTTTTGAATTTTTCATTTTGGGAGAAAACTTTTTGTCTAAAGACCAATTTTTAGAAATATCTTTTAAAGATTTGTAAACACCAATTTTTAAACCAGCCATAAATGCAGCACCTAATGCAGTTGTTTCATCAACTTTTGGCCTTAAAACTTTAACATTAACTACATCACTCAAAAATTGAGAAAACCAATTATTCTTTACCATACCACCATCAACTCTTACTAGTTTTGGTCTAAGACCATCATTTTTCATTGCTTCAAATAAATCGTAAGTTTGATAAGCAACAGACTCTACTGTTGCTCTTACAATTTCATTTACACCTGTGTCTCTAGTCAAACCACTTAATACACCTCTAGATTTTGCATTCCAATACGGCGTCCCTAATCCAGTAAACGCAGGAACTAAATAAATTCCACTATTAGAGTTTAGTTTTTTAATTAATTTTTCAGTGTCAGATGCTTTTTTTATAAAATTGATTTTATCTCTTAGCCATTGTACTCCAGCACCTGCAATAAATATTGAACCCTCGAGTGCATAAGTTGTTTTTCCGTTCAATCTATATCCAATAGTAGTTAATAATTTATTTTTTGAATAAATTATTTTATTACCAGTATTTAATAGTAAAAATGCACCAGTACCGTATGTACTTTTTAAAGAACCAGGTTCAAAACAACATTGGCCTACAGTTGCTGATTGTTGATCTCCTATCATCCCTGTAATTGAATAAGACTCGCCTGTTATCTTGGGATCTGTATGTCCAAAATCATCAGAGCAATCTTTTACTTCGGGCAATATGTGCTCAGGTATTTTAAGCATATCTAAAATTTGTTTATCCCACTTATTGTTAGTTATATTAAACAACATTGTTCTGCTAGCATTAGAGGCGTCTGTAAAATGATTAGTGCCTCCTGTTAATCTCCACAATAAAAAACAATCTACTGTTCCAAATAATAATCTTTTTTGTTTAATTAGTTCTTTTGCCTTAGGAACATTATCAATTATCCATTTAATTTTTGTTGCTGAAAAATAGGCATCAATAAGTAATCCTGTTTTATTGTAAACAATTGTTTCTTTTTTTTGCTTAATAAGTTTATTACAATAATCGACTGCTCTTCTATCTTGCCAAACAATTGCATTGTATACTGGTTTACCAGTGTGTTTATCCCAAAGAATTGTAGTTTCTCTTTGATTGGTAATTCCTATTGTTAAAATTTTACCTTTTAATTGTTTGCTTTTTTTTATTACATCTCTCAAAACTTTTTGAGTAGTTGACCAAATTTCCTCTGGGTTATGTTCAACCCATCCATCTTTTGGAAAGTATTGAGTAAATTCCATTTGTGATACAAATTTTGGCTTACCTCTTAAATCAAATAAAATTGCCCTACTCGAAGTTGTTCCTTGATCTATAGAGATTATAAATTTTTGCATTAAGCTATTCCAAGAAGTTTCTTTTTTTGACCTACCCAAGTTCTAATTAGGTTATCAAAAATTAAACCAATGAATGCAACACAAATCCCAAGCGTTAAACCTTTTCCTCCACCTTGCTTATCAGATAAAGCTTTTAAAATATATTGACCTAAATCTTCAGTTCCAATGAATGCACCAATAATTACCATAAATAAAGCAAACACAATTGTTTGATTTAAACCTAACATGATGTGTGGAAAGGCTAATGGAAACTCAATTTTTGTTAATCTTTGAAATTTAGTTACACCTGACATTGTTGCTGCATCATGTAAAGCAGGTGAAACTCCTCTTAATCCTTCAATTGTATATCTTGTTGCTGGTATTGTTGCATAAACTATTACCGCAATTAAAACCGATGTGTCTGTAATTCCAAATAACATCATAACTGGGATTAAATATACAAAAGATGGGAATGTTTGAAAAATATCACAGACACCCAACATAAAATTTGTAGAATGTTTGTTTTGAACACAGATAGTACCAACAATTAATCCTATTATCATTGATACTACTACACCAAAAGTTGCCATGTATGTAGTAACTAAAGCTCTATCCCACCATGGACTAAAAGCTATAAATAATGTTAAACCACCAACAACCATTGCAGATCTTACTCCACCAATAATGTAACCAGCACCTACAACTAAAACTAAAGTTGCAACAGCAGGCATTCTTAAAAAGAGTGCTCTCATTGGCTGTAACACTTCTGTTATAAGCCACGTATTAAATGCTTTTATGTAAACAAAAAAAGTTTCAAAAATCCAATCTACACCTTTATTCCAAAATGCAGCTGTTGAAATACCTTTGTTATGTGGAATTTCATATAAATAATTAAAAGTATCTTTAAAAATTAGAGTTCCAGAATATGCAAGTATCGATCCAATAATTACAGCTCCAATAAAAAATATAGAGTTCTTATATTTTTGATAAAAAGTTAAATTTCCAAAATAGTCTTCTTGTTTATTTGCCCAAGCTAATGACATTTTGTCTAGAAGAATTGCAATTAAACTGATACACAACCCTGCTTCTAAAGCTAAACCAATATTAAGTTGATTAAGAGCTAATAATAAATTCCAACCTAAGCCTTTCGCTCCAATAAAGGCTGCAATAACCGCCATTGAAAAACAAACCATAATCACTTGGTTAACTCCTATTAGAATATCTCTTCTTGCAGTTGGAATTAGAACTTTGGTCATCAACTGAAAGTTTGTACATCCACTCATTTTGCCTGCTTCAATTACTTCTGGCGGAACTGCTCTCAGTCCAAGCAGTGTTAAAAGTATCATAGGTGGTATTGCAACAACCATTGTGATTATAACTGCAGCATGATCCCCGATTCCAAATAATACCATTGCAGGAACTAAGACTGCATATTGAGGCATTGTTTGCATAACTAGAAGAATTGGATAAAGAGCTTTTTCTACTCTTTTACTTTTGAAGGCCATAATTCCTAATGTTATTCCAAAAATAAAAGATAATGGTACAGCAACTAAAATGAACGACAAAGTTTGCATTGATGGTTTCCACTGACCAAAAATTGAAATGTAGATCATTGTGAAAGCAGCAAAGATAGCTAATCCTTTACCACTTAACTTGTAACATAAAATCGTAACACCAGCTGCAACGATAGTCCAAGGTAAACCAGGTAACTCTGCCCAAGGATTTGCGTCTATCCAGTCCCAACTAGTAAAAGAAACTATTGTCTCAACACCTCCTAATAAAAACTCTCTAAAAAATTCAATTAAGAATGTCATGAAAGAAGTTATATTCCTTGTAATTTGAAGAACAAGTGGACGAGTTTTGTATTCTTGAGTGTCTTCATTCCAAATTTCAATCGGCATCCACTCCTCAAGGAGAAAAAATAATCCATCATTAATCCAGATTGGCAACCAGCCTAGTAACGGGGGTAATCGCCAAAAATTATCAAAAGCATAATATCGGACTTCTTTTCCAAGAAAAAAATATACACTTTGATTGGGGTCTTTGACGAATTCTGCTTGACCTCTTATAAATTTATAAGTTTCAGGTACATCAATTGCAAAACATAAACCAAAAAAAACTGCCAGTAAAAACAACCATTGAAATGTTTTTGGATGTTTTTTTAATAGCTCCATAAATTATAGTTTATTTTTTTCCTCCAAAAACAGTATCAATAATTTTAGAAGGTTTAATTGAACCAATGATCTTGTTATTTTCGTCTGTAACTCCTACAATACTTTCTTGAGTTAAAATTTTTTCCGCAACATCCTCTATAATATCATTTTTTGAAACCTTAATGCTTCCCAAAGCATCAGTATTTTGTTTATCCATAACATCTTCTATTTTTAAAACTTTTTCTCTTGGAACTTCTTCAGTGAATTTTCGAACATATTCAGTAGCAGGATTTAAAACTATGTTTGCTGGCGTATCTAATTGTTCAATTATACCATCTTTCATAATTGCAATTCTATCTGCAAGTTTTAAGGCTTCATCAAAATCATGTGTAATAAACATAATTGTTTTTTGAAGTTTTTCTTGAAGTCTTAAAAATTCATCTTGCATTTCTTTTCTGATAAGTGGGTCTAGTGCTGAAAAAGGTTCATCTAGAAACCATATATCAGGTTCTACTGCTAGTGATCTTGCAATTCCAACTCTTTGTTGCTGACCGCCAGAGAGTTCTCTTGGAAAGTAATTTTCTCTACCCTCAAGACCAACTAATTTTACCATGTCTAATGCTTTATTAATACTTTCTTCAGTTTTAATACCTTTGATCTGAAGAGGAAAAGCAATGTTTTCAATAACTGTTTTGTGAGGTAACAGAGCAAAACTTTGAAACACCATACCCATTTTATTTCGTCTCAATTCAATTAAATCCTTATCTTTTAAAGATAATAAATCCTGTCCTTCTATAAAAACTTTTCCAGCTGTAGCATCAGTTAATCTTGAAATGCATCTTAATAAAGTAGATTTACCGGAACCTGATAAACCCATAACAACTAACATTTCGCCTTTCGCAACCTCAAAGGAGGCATTGTTAACACCAACTATACATCCATTTTCTTGAAAAGTTTTTGCATCTACATTGCCGTCAGCTTTTTCAAGCATCTCTTTGGCATTAGCACCAAAAATTTTGTAAACACTTTCACATTTTATTACTGCTTCAGACATAAATTACTAATAGCCTACACAAAAAACTAAATAAAATAAACTGTATAAACTTTCTCAATCCTCCTAAAAATTTTTTATATAATAAACTCTGGTATCAATACCTGTACTTAAAAAACTTAATGCTTCCCCACTAACTGTAATTGATTCAATTGTACCATCATCTAGTGGTCCTTCTAGAGTAAAGCCAGCAAAACATTTATCGTTTTCCCATTTTACAAATGTTTCTTTAATCAAATTTCCGTTATTAGTATAAATTTGAAAAGCTTTATAATTAATTAAATTTGCTCCCATTACTGCACGTTGTGGAATTAATTTTGTTACTTTACATACTGACTCGTAAATTTCGTCAGTTAATCTATGATTTTCAGTACCATCATAAGCAACTAAAATTCCCGATGGAAGTTTTGAAATAACTTCGTTCAATTTTCTCTCTTGGGCAATTCTTTCCTCTTCTGCTTTCATCTTTGCAATAAGTTCATCACCACCACCAAAAATATTATTTAAAATTGTAAAAAATAAAATTACAACTACAGTGACAGTAATAAGACCAACAAATTGTTTTATATTATCAGGAAGAGTTTTAAATTTTTCAACCATAATTTATTTTTGAAGCTCTCCGTTTTTCCAAACTCCAACTGTTTCTGTGCCATCAGGTAATGTGAATTTTCCTTCTCCATTCATAAAACCATTTTCCCAATTACCTTCATATTTTGAACCATCAGGAAACGTCAAAATACCTTGGCCGCTCCAAACGCTATTTTTAAATTCACCTTTATATATATAACCATTCGGCCATGTCTCTGTTCCTTGGCCATGTTTTTTTGTTGCTACCCACTCACCTTCATAGGTAGTCTTATCTGTATAGATCCATTTACCATAACCATTTTCACAATTTCCTTCTTTACAGCCAGTGCTTCTTGCCAAAACCGACGTCGAAATTAACAAAGTAAAAATTAAAGTTAAAAATAAATTTTTCATTTCATTATCTTACATAAAATAATTAAAAAAAAATCTCCCCCAACTAAGTTGGGAGAGATTTAAAAGTTTATTTTGATTTACCTTTATTTAGTAAATGGCTTCCAAACACTCTCATTATCAGCTAACCATTTTTTAGCAGCATCTTCATGGGAAAGTTTGTCGATATCAACTAAAGATGCCATTGCACCAATGTGACTTGTTGAAAAAGACATTTTCTTAAATGCTGCAGCTGCTGCTGGATGAGTTTTTGGGAAATCTGCGTTAACAGCTTTCTTCAAGTAACCATCAGGAGAACCACATTTTCCATCACCACCATCTTCTGGTCTGCAACCAGCTGTGTATGGAGGGAAGTCGATAAACGTAAAACCAGCACCATCAGTAAAGTTTGGTGTCCAGTTGAAAATTATAGTTCCTCTACCTTCTTTTTCTGCGGCTGCTAATTCTGCCCATAATGCATCTGCACCACCAGCAAATTTAACAGTCCATAAATCACCTAATCCAAGAGCTTCTACTCTTTGAGGGATTAAGTCACCGTGCCAAGATTGTGGACCTTCTAACATTCTCCCTTTACCACCAGAGTCAGGTGTTACAAAGTTTTTTGCACAGTCAGGATTTTTTAAAGCAGTCCAGTCTGGAAGACCTGGGCATAGACCTTTTTCTGCAACCCAGTTTGGATAACCCATATCTTCAAGAGTTCTTGCTTCATGATCACCCCAGTCAAGGATACCACCTTTTTCGAGAGCTGTTGTAAATGATTTACCAAAAGCTGATTCCCATACTTCATGTGAGATTGTTACATCGCCAATTCTGATTGACTCGTAAACAGCTTGAGAGTCTGCTGGTACATATTTTACATTGTTACCCATAGACTCAAAAATACCACCGATTACATAAGCCATTACTACTTGTGAAGACCAGTTATGAGTTGGGATAACTATTGGTTTTTTACTATCTGCTGCATTAGATACTCCAGCAAAACTTACTAGAGAAATAACTAATGCCGATAGAATAGACATTAACTTTTTCATTTTTTCCCTTTCCTTATTCCTAATTAAGAATATCTAACTATAAAATTAAACTACCTTCAACATTAATTATTTTTTTTATATATAAAAAATATAAACAAGTTATAATTATTATTAAAATATAAGTATTTCATGAAAACGACTTTGGATGTTAAAGAGCCTGGACTAAATGTCCTACCTCCAGGAGTAGAAAGGCACGTCGTTAACGGTGGAGGGCTAACAGCTTTTCAATTGTTTCCTGACGATGAAGTTGAAATCATAAATAATGAAGGAAATCAAATTTGTGAAATAATTTGTTTTAATAAAGATGGTAAGTCAGAAGTCGGTATTCTTAATCTTAAAGAAAATTCAGATAAAAATTTTATAAGAGATATTTTAAATGGAAAAGATGAAACTATTCTAGCAACAAATTATCAATTAAAAAAAAGAAGCTTAAATATTACTCAATCAAAATCATCTATAGTCTTTGACAAAGATACTCCACCAGGTGAAAAAATTAAATTAAAATCAAAAGATAAATGTTACGCAATTTTCTCCGCTCCAAGTGAAGATATGTTGGTAACAAACCAAAATCCTCCAAGTGAATTAACTATTTTTATTAAAAGAGCAAAAATTATAAATGATAAAGAACTGAATATAATTCCTGATCCAATATTTGAACCTTTGTATGAACAAAATATAGATAAAGAAACTTCTATTGCTTATGAGGTTAAAGAAGGTGATTATATTCAGGTAATTAGTCCAACAGGTAGACAATGTTCTGACTTTGTAGCTTTTGATACAAGAAAATTGAATAAAGGAATTGAAAAAGGTTTAGATTGGCAAACAACAAGAACCTTTATGGGAAATACATTTCCAGGCCCAGGATTATTTTCGAAATTTTATGATACAGATCATGAACCATTAGTAGAGGTTATAAGAGATACTGTTGGAAAACATGATACTTTCAACTTAGCATGTACTTCAAAATATTATGAAGATGCAGGTTACTTTGGACATCCTAATTGTTCAGATAATTTATCAGAGTCCATGTCAAAGTATGGTGTTCAAAAACAAAAAGGATGGCATGCAATAAATTTATTTTTTAATACATCGGCTGCTGGATTAAATTCTGTTATATCAGATGAGTCTTATTCAAGGCCTGGCGATTATGTGATGTTTAGAGCCTTAAAAGATTTAACAATTGGTACTACGGCATGTCCAAGTGATATCGATGCATGTAATTCGTGGAATCCTACAGATATTTTTGTTAGAACTTACGATAAAAAAAAAGAATTTAGCAAATCTTTTGCATTTAGAATGAAAACAGACTCTGAGAAAAAACTTACAAAAAATTCTGGCTTCTATGAAAGAACATCAAAACTAACAAGAAACTTTGTAGATGCTAGAGGTTTTTGGTTACCTAATGATTATACAAAACATGGTCTAGTTAACGAATATAATGCTTGTAGAGAAAAAGCTGTTTTAATTGATTTATCATCTTTAAGAAAATTTGAAATTATAGGACCTGATGCAGAAGAATTATGCAACTACACACTTACTAGAAATATTAAAAAATTATCTGTTGGACAAATTGTTTATTCTGCAATGTGCTACGAAAATGGAATGATGTTTGATGATGGAACATTATTTAGATTAAGTGAAACTGGTTTTAGATGGATTTGTGGAGATGAGTATGCTGGTGAATGGTTAAAAGAAGTAGCCAAAAAGAAAAACTATAAAGTTATAATAAAAAATTCTACTGATCAGATTAGTAACGTTTCTGTGCAAGGGCCAATGAGTAGAGAAATTTTAAAAAAAATAATTTTTACTCCACCTACTCAACCATCTATTGATGAACTTGGTTGGTTTAGATTTACAATATGTAGAGTTGAAGAATTGCAAGGTATCCCTTTAATTGTTTCAAGAACTGGTTACACAGGTGAACTAGGTTATGAAGTATGGTGTCATCCAAAACATGCTCCTGAAGTTTGGGATAAACTAATGGAGGCTGGAAAAGAACATGGAATTATTCCTGCAGGCTTTGCTGCTTTAGATAAACTTAGAATAGAAGCAGGATTAATTTTATTCGGTGCTGAATTTGATGGTCAACAAGATCCATTTGAAGCTGGTATAGGATTTGCTGTTCCATTAAAAACGAAAGAAGAAGATTTTATTGGAAAAGAAGAATTAAAGAAAAGAAAAGAAAACCCTCAAAAAAAACTTGTTGGTTTAGAATTAATTGGAAAAGAGCCTGCGGGACATGGTGATTGTGTTCACATTGGCAGATCACAAGTTGGAATTGTTACTAGCGGATGTTTATCAACTACTTTAAATAAAAATGTTGCTTTGTGTAGAATCGATGCACAGTACTCAGAAATTGGAACTGAAGTAGAAATAGGAAAAATTGATGGTCATCAAAAAAGAATTTCAGCTAAAGTGGTTAGGTTTCCTTTTTATGATCCTGACAAAACAAGAGTAAGAGCGTAAATAAATGCCAAAGTCATCAAAAGATCTTCTAGAGTTTTGGGAAGAGCAAATGAAACTTTCACATACATCTAGCAATTATTTTTTTAGAAAATCACCTTCTCATTATCATATGATGTTAATTGTAATGCATTCATATAAGAAGAGTGAGAATCTCTCGGTAGAAGAACTTAAAACAAGACTGTTTAAAACTTCTAGACCTAAGTCTGCTCTGATGATTAAAGAAGCGTGTGAGAAGAATTTCTTTAGTTTGGAAAAAAAAGGAAAAGACCATCGGAAAAAATATGTAGTGCCTACCCAAGGATTTATTGAGGAATTCAGTAATTATTTGACAACTCTCAAAAGTCTTAGCTTCTAAAATTTATCAACAATTAATAGTTGCAGATCTAAAACTTCTAAAAATTATATATAAAAAATAATATATTCTTTTGTTTTACAAAAAAATATGGTTTGAATTATGTCTATACCTTCAAAAGCAAAAGTTGTTATCATTGGTGGTGGTATTCATGGATTGAGTACTGCTTGGAAATTATCTGAAACTTATAAAAACCCTGGCGATATAGTTGTTCTTGAGAAAAAAGATACAGCAGCAGGTGCTAGTGGAATTGCATGTGGAGTTGTTAGAAATAACTATTTCCAACCTGCAATGAGAGAATTAATGGCTCACTCAGTGGAAGTTTGGGAGAGTGATCCTAAAGCATTTAAATACAATGCTGTTGGTTACTTACAAATATCACCAGAAGTAATGCATGCGGATGTTGCAACAATTTACGAACAACAAAAAGCTATTGGATATGAATCTGAATTTATTGAAGGTGAAAAAGATTGTATGAAGTACATGAAAGGCATGTTTGATGACTGGCAAGCGCAAGGTATTACGTCTGTACTTCATGAAAAAAAAGGTGGATACGCATTCAACAAAGATTCAATTAAAGCACTAGAAAACAAATCAACTTCTAACGGTGTTCAGGTTATTAAAGGCGTAACAGTCAATGGTTTCAAAAGAGGTAGCAATAGTAAAGCTGTTACAGGAGTAGAAACTGACAAAGGTGTTATTGATTGTGAACAAGTAGTAATTGGTGCTGGCCCTTGGGCAAGAGATTTTTGGAACATGTTAGAACTTCCAAAAACAGCAAATATTAAAGGCAAAGATGGTAAAATGCACACAACTGATATGTGGACATACTGGATGTTACAAGAGGGTGTTATAGGTGTTGAGCCAGATTTTTTAAAAATGAATAATGGTGAACAGCCACCGGTAATACACGTTGACAGTACTGCACCTTTATATTCAGATAAAACAAAAAAATTAATAACAGATAAAATTTGGGGAATTTATTACAAACCAGATATTGAAGGTCTAGGCGTTCAAGGTGGAACTTCTCCTTACATAGTTGACAAACATTTTGATCAAGTAAATGTTGACCCTTACGGAATAGAGTCGCCAGAGTACCAAACTACTGAAGCATTTAATGAAATGTGGTGCTCTGCATTAGCTCATTGTCAAAAAAGATTTGAAGGTAAATCTCATCTTTATAGAAAAGGGCCATCTGGTGGACTAGGATGTATGACACCAGACTCTTTTCCAATCTTTGATAGGTTTTTAGAAAATGTATATTTAATTGCTGATGCTAACCATGGATATAAAATGATAGGAGTTGGTGAGCTAGTTGCAAAAGAAATTTTAGGGCAAGAAAGTGAATTGTTAAAACCGTTTAGATTCAACCGGTACGAGAAGGGTGAACTTCACCCTACTTCTAACAGTCCGTTCCCTTGGAGCTAATTATCCAAGTAGACAGGCTTTTTAATTTCAGCTAACTTTTTGTTCTGAAAATTAAAGAGGGGAAAAAATGACTGATCTAGAAAAACATGTAAATCAACCAGGCAGAGATAAGCTTGTTAAAAAAGTTAGAGAAAAAATTAACGAATTAGGAATTACTTATATTTACTTCCAATTCATTTCAGTGACAGGAAGAGTTGTTGGTAAAGGTATTCCAGCAGACCATTGGGAAAGAACTGCAGAAAAAGGTTTCCAGCTTGTTTACGGTGCAACTGCAAACTTATTTTTAGATCGTCATAATAATTATATTGGTTACGGACCAGAAGCCATGGAATTAGTTGGTATACCTGACCCTGAAACTTTTGTTCAATTACCTTGGGACAAAAGAGTTGGAAGAGTTTTTTGTACATGTTTTAGAAATAGAGAAGAAAGAGAAAATCCAGGTGGTCATTTAACTTCTGATAGCAGAGGAAACTTAAGAATATTTATGGATGAGTTTCAAAAGAAACATGGTTTAGAGTTAAGAGTTGGAACAGAGCCAGAAATGATGTGGTTAACTAAAAACGCTGATGGAACTCCTACAGGTTCAGGTTTCTCAAAACCATTCTGTTATCATATTGATCAATTTGAGTCTTTAAGACCGGTATTCATGAAGGTAATTGAATATTCAAAAGCAATGGGTCTTGATATGATTCAAGGTGACCATGAAGATGCACCAGGTCAGTTAGAATTAAACTGGACATATGATAACGTTTTAAGAAATGCAGATAGACTTTCTACTTACAGACAAATATGTGCTCAGGTTGCTAGAGAAAATAATTTGATTGCATGTTTTATGACAAAACCATTCATGGGTGTATCTGCTAGTGGTTGTCACACTAATATGTCTTTATGGAAAGGTGGAAAAATAAAAGTTAATAAGCTTGGCCATAAAGCATTACCAGGAGTAGATGAGGTCTTTAGTTATGTTGAAGGTGGAGAAAATACTTTCATGCCAGACACTAAAGATATGCAAATGCCAGGTAAGATTGGTTTACAATCGATCGCTGGAATTATGGATCATTTACCAGCTTTAACAGCTTTAGGATCTTCAACAGTAAATTCTTATAGAAGATTATGGGATCAAGGTTTCTGGGCTCCAGTTTATGCAGACTGGGGATACCAAAATAGAACTTGTGGATTAAGAGTATCTGCACCTGGAAGATTTGAATACAGATCTGTAGACTCAATGCATAATCCATATTTATTAGGTGCAGCTTTATTAAAAGCTTGTGATGATGGTATAAGCAATAAGAAACAACCAGCTCCACCTGAATCTAGAAATATTTATGAAGCACAAAAAGCAGGTAAGGATGTTAAAAAACTTCCGCTTAGCCTTGGTGAAGCTTTAGAAAGATTATCTGAAGACGAGGTAATCAAATCTGCAATGCCAGATGAAATGTATAAAGTTTTCCATTGGTATAAAAATGATGAGTGGGAAAGATTCCTTGGGGCAACAACTCAATGGGATCTAGATACTTACTTGGATTGTCTACCATAATAGAGGTAAAGGAAAATAAATTAACAATTTAACATAAGGAAAAGATATGTGTGGAATAGCTGGACTTATTCATAGAAATAAATCTTCTAATGTTGGAAGCGAACTTCAAGGGATGCTTCAGGCTTTAAAACATAGAGGAGAAGATTCTACTGGTTATGCATTATACGGTGATACTGATGGAAAAAATTTCATCATGAGATTTAAAGTAGGTGAAAATGTAGGTGAAGGAAGTTCATCAGTGATGGAGGATGTTTCTGTTTATGATGAAAGAATAAAAATCGTAAATGCAAAATTGAAAGAATTAGGTGCTAACATTGTTAAGGAAGAAAGAATACTTCCCTACTCACTAAGATATGAGATTACTTATGACGCAAAAGATTTAAGAGATTTGTCTGAAAAAATCGAGAGTGTTCCAGGAGTAGAAATATTGTCTTTAGGTAAATCTTTAGAAGTAATTAAAGATCTTGGAAATGCTAAAGAAGTTTGTGACAGATATAGCTTAGGTAACTTAGTTGGTACTCACGCAATAGGTCATGCTAGAATGGCAACTGAGTCTGGTGTAGATATTAAATCTGCTCACCCATTTTGGGGTTATCCATTCAGTGATGTTTCTGTTGTTCACAATGGTCAACTTACAAACTATTGGAATAATAGAAGAGTACTTGAAAATAAAGGCATGAGATTTATGTCAGAATGTGACTCTGAACTTATTGCAGTATACCTTGCTGACAAAATGAGAAATGGAGCTTCACTTGAAGAAGGAATGAAAGACTCTTTACATGAGTTAGACGGAGTATTTACATATTTTGTTGCGACTAAAAATTCGCTAGGAATGGCAAAAGATACAATGGCAGCAAAACCGTTAGTATTATATGAATCAGATGATCTTGTGGCAATGGGATCTGAGGAAATAGCAATTAGATCAGTGCTACCTCAAGAGATTGACACTTATGATCCATTTAATGGAGAGGTTAAAGTATGGCAAATTTAAAGACTGAAAAATCAAAAGCTCGTTCAATGGGTATGCACACTGAGGTGCTTACTGGAAGAACACAGCAGAAATTCTTTAATCCTGATGAGGCTGAAAATTTCTTTTATTTTGGAACATACGATGTAGATTTTAATAAAAGAACAGAGCTTGATGTAAAAGATATGACTGCAACTGAAGCTAATAAGGAAATAGATAACCTTATGAGCAAAGGTTTTGGAACAATAGTAATTAAAAATCCTCAAGGAAAACATAGTTTAGGAGTAGGAATATTAAACAAACTTAACTTAATATTTGAAGGAAGCTTAGGTTACTTTGGTGTTGGATCATGTGATGGACCAGTTGTAAGAGTGAATGGTCGTGTTGGATGGTCTTGTGCAGAAAATTTGATGGCTGGTAAAGTAGTGATTGAAAAAAATGCTGGCTCTTCATTTGGTGCTGCTATTAGAGGTGGCGATTTAATTTGTAAAGGTAGTGTTGGTTCTAGAACTGGTATCGATATGAAAGGTGGAACTATCATAATTGGTGGTGATGCTGGTGCTTTTACAGGTTTCATGATGCAAAGAGGAAGAATAATTATTCTAGGCGATGTTGGAATTAACTTAGGAGACTCTATGTATGATGGAATTATTTATATTGGTGGAAAAATTGAATCTTTTGGAAGTGATGCTGTAACAGCAGAACTTACATCAGATGATGTTTCTTGGCTAAAAAGAAAATTAAAAGTTGCAGAGATTGGTGAAAACTTTGACGTTAGTAAGATGACTAAAGTTGTAGCTGGTAAGAAACTTTGGAACTACGATAATTTAGAACCTACAGAGAAAAAAGGAGCAATTTAATGGCTAAAAAGAAAACAAAAGCTAAAAAGAAAAAATCAAATGGACAAGCTGGAGTTGGTGGAAAAGCTGATGTTCATTTAAATAAAAGTGGAGGAAGAAATAAAAGTTTACTTGGCCTAAATGCTATTTTTACTCCAGATGTAATTGACGATATTCATATCAAAGCTGAATTAGGAAGATACAGAATGCGAGGAATGGCATTGATGAAAAAGATTCCTGATTTTGATGATTTAACATTCTTACCTGGGACACTTACAAGATTTGTAATTGAAGGTTACAGGGAAAAATGTGAAACGAAAACTATAATTGGTCCAAGATGTGAAAATCCAGTAGAGCTTGATATTCCTGTTTATATCACTGGAATGAGTTTTGGTGCTTTATCTTATGAAGCTAAAACAGCTTTAGCAAGAGGAGCTACAATGGCTGGAAGTGCTACATGTTCAGGAGAAGGTGGAATGATACCTGATGAAAGAAGATATTCTGAAAAATGGTACTACCAATGTATCCAATCTAGATATGGTTTTAACCCACATCACGCACAGTTAGCTGATGGTATTGAAGTGTTTATTGGTCAAGGTCAAAAAGTTGGAATGGGTGGTCACCTAATGGGTCAAAAAGTTACTGATCAAGTAGCTGAAATGAGATCTTTACCTGCTGGTATTGATCAAAGATCACCAGCAAGACATCCTGACTGGTTAGGTCCAGATGACTTAGCTTTAAAAGTTCAGGAATTAAGAGAATTGACTAAAAATAAAGTGCCAATTCAATTAAAACTTGGTGCTGCAAAAGTATATGACGATGTTCGTATGGCAGCTAAATGTGATCCTGACTCTATCTACATTGATGGTATGGAAGGGTCAACTGGTGCAGGTCCACACATTGCAGCAGCAAATACTGGTATTCCAGGAATAGCAGCAATTAGAGAGGCAAGAAGAGCAATCGATGATGTTGGTAAAAATGGAAAAGTATCGTTAATTTATGCAGGTGGTGTAAGAGATGGTGCTGACCTTGCTAAATGTCTTGCATTAGGCGCAGATGCAGTTGCAATTGGAACTGGAGCGATGATAGCTCTTAACTGCAATAAGGAAATCCCAGAGTCTAATTTTGAGAAAGAAATGGGAGTTAAAGCAGGTGAATGTTACCACTGCCACACTGGAAGATGTCCAGTTGGAGTTGCTACTCAAGATCCTAAATTAAGATCAAGATTAAACCCAGATGATGCTGCTTTAAGAGTGTATAACTATTTACACACAATGACTTTAGAGGCTCAATTATTAGCTAGAGCTTGTGGTAAAACAAATATCCATTCTTTAGAGCCAGAAGATTTGGCGGCATTAACATCAGAGGCTTCAGCATTAGCTAAAGTTCCACTTGCTGGAACTAACTACACAGTTGGTGTTGACAACTTCCATAAAATATAAGGATTATTATGCCTAAGAAAAAAGTTAAAAAAGCGAAATCGAAAAAGGTAAGTAAAGCTGTAATTGGAAAATCTAAAGAGACAGCTAGAGAAAAGATGATAGGTCAACATATCGGTTACAGATATGATGTTAATCTTTTACCTGATTACAAAAAACTAACTCCATTTCTTAAAAAATACGTAGAAGCAATGGGTTGGGATGATTTAAATTGGTTAGAAGATGTTCACATGGGTTATGAAGAAGGAAGACCAGCTGTTTTTTGCAGAAATGCGAATGGTTGGGTGACAATACCTAAGTCTATTAAACTACCTAACAATCAACAAGATAGAGATATGATAGCAAGAGAACTATTAGTTAAGTTTCAAATGTCAAAAAAACACCCTCTTGTTGATTTGAAAAAAGCTTATTTAAAGTTTTAAATTCACTTATTAGTTGATTATTTATAAAGACCAGCGGCATTATGGCTGGTCTTTATATTATTGTATCGCTCTCCTTATTTTTATAAGCTTTCACAAACTAACATGGGGGAGAGAAAATGACTGATCAGTTAAGTGCTCTTACGACCATATTTACAGAGTTTTACTACTGGGTGACAGTAGTCCTAATGTTCTTAATTCACGTTGGGTTCTGTATGTATGAAGTTGGAGCTTCTCGTTATAAACACCATCAACACACATTAATGAAAAATACAATGCTGATACCTTTGGTAACAGTAACTTGGTTTTTCTTTGGTTGGTGGATATATTGGGCATTTCCAACAGGACCAGGAATTGCTCCATCAATAATGAATGAAAGTACTGCATTGATAACGGATGAAAGTGCTTTTAGTGCAACGTGGTACACAGCAACTTCAGAATTAATGGCCATAAACTTAAATGACCATATAAGTGGAGTATTCTGGGCTGCGTTTTTATTATTTTCATGGACTGCAGCATCAATTGTTTCTGGTGCAGTGATTGAAAGAATAACTACATTTGCTTTTGGTATTTTAGCAATAGCAATTGGTTCGGTGTTCTGGACAATCGATGCAGCATGGGGATGGCATTTTGATGGATGGATGCTCAAAATTTTAGGTTATCATGATGCATATGCATCTGGAGTAATTCACGCAATTGCGGGTGGATTTGCTTTAGGAGTACTTATGGTTCTTGGACCTAGAATAGGTAAATTTTCATCTAGTGGTGAACCAAGAAATATTGGGCCTAGAAATCCTTGGCTAGTAACAGTTGGATTATTTATGATTTATACTGGTTTCTGGGGATTCTATGCGGCGTGTAATATTCCAATATTTGATCTTGGACCAGAGTATGGAATGGAAGGTGTATCGTTCTGGACTGCTACAAACATTTATGTAACACCAACTACACTTAGTGGTATTACTTTTAACTTCTTGATGTCACTATCAGGAGGATTATTAGCTGGATATTGGATTGCTAAAGGGGATCCGTTCTGGACATACTCAAGTGGATTAGCTGGTATTATATGTGCTTCAGCAGGAAATGATCTATACCATCCAATTCAATCAATGATTATTGGTATGATTGGTGTAGTTATATCTTATAAACTTCATTATTGGGTTGAACGTAAGTTCAAAATTGATGATGCAGTTGGAGCTGTAGCTGTACACGGTTATGCTGGATTTATTGGTCTTGTAATATGTGGTTTTGTTTTAAATGGTTATCCTTCGTCTGGTTACAGTGTAGGAGCTATGTGGGATGGAACAACATACGCAACAATTAATCCACTAGGTCAGTTCTTAGGAGCAATAATAATGTTTGTTGTTCTAGGACTAATACCAGGTTATGTCATTGCTAAAGTACTAAACGGTATGGGTAAACTAAGAATCCCACGTGAAGTAGAGTTAGCAGGACTTGACTATGAAATAATGGAAGCTGACAAAGATGCAGAAAAAGCAGTTTCCTCAGCAACAAGGTAAAGGAGAAATATGGCTACAGTAACAAACTGGATAGATCACCTTAACAAACCAGCAGAGGAAGTTGTCGGAGCAGTTTATCCGGGTGCTGGTTCTAGCGAAGGTTTGCTTGTTATTATTGGTATAGTTTTGTGGATAGGTTGGCATGTTTTGACTGCTAGATCAGAGAGCGAAAAGCTTGAGAAACTAGCAAGAAAAAGACGTAGCGCTAACGACTATAAAAACAATATTGCCAATTGGTAATTAAATAATAAAATTAAGGGCGCAGTTAAATTTTTAACTGTGCCCTTTTTTTATTTAAAATATTTATGAATGAAGAAGAAAAAAATTTACCTCCATCTAAAATGAGAGGTGTAGCATTTCCAAAAGCTAAATATGGAGCTATAGCCGCTGTAATCATCATTGTAATAGTGAATTTAATCTATTATAAGGACGCTCTTTTATCTTTAATAAAATAATTTATGTGTGGAATAGTTGGGATATATCTAAAAACCAAAAAATATGAAAAACAACTAGGTAAATTTTTATCTGGAATGTTAGATGGAATGGCAACTAGAGGACCTGATAGTGCTGGCTTTGCAATTTACTCAAAAGAAAAAAAAGGTTTTTACAAGTATTCAATTTGTTTAAATAATTTAACTCAAGATCAGTTTAAAAAAAAAATTTCAAAATTTATAAAAAAACCTAAGATAAATATATTTTCTGATCATATTGTTTTGGAAACAAAAGAAAAACCAAAGAAAGTTTTAGGAATTTTAAATAATAATTTAAATGAAGTTTCAATTGTTGGATATGGTAAAAGCATAAATATTTTCAAACAAACTGGTAACCCAAAAGATGTAGTAAAAAAATTCAAACTTTCATCTTTTTCTGGAACTCATGGAATTGGTCACACACGTATGGCAACTGAAAGCGCTATAACGACTCAAGGATCTCACCCCTACTCTACAGCTGAAGATGAGTGTTTAGTTCACAATGGCTCACTTTCAAATCATAATAATGTTAGAAGAATTTTAATTAAAGATGGTCAAAAATTTAATTCTGAGAATGATACAGAAGTTGCGGCAGGCTATATATCTAATCAAATTTCAAAAGGCAAAGATTTAGAAAAGACATTGAAAAATAGTTTAAGTGATTTAGATGGTTTCTATACTTTTATAGCAGGCACTAAAGATGGTTTTGCTTTGTTAAGAGATGAAATAGCTTGTAAGCCAGCAGTGGTTGCGGAAACAAAAGATTATGTTGCTGTAGCCTCTGAGTTTCAAGCTATGGCGCATCTACCTAATGTAAATGATGCTAAAATTTTTGAACCAAAACCTGGAGTAGTTTATCATTGGTAATTTATGAATTTAGATTTAAAAAAGAAAAAATTAAGAGAAGTAAATTCATTTCTCCAAGACGTAGATAGAAAAAACAACCAAAGAAAATTTGAAATTTTAAATCCACAAGGACAACATGCAATTTGCGCTGGCTTAAAAGATGAGATTGAAGTGAACATCAAAGGACACACAGGTTACTACTGTGCTGGCATGAACCAAAATGCTCATATTAAAATTGATGGAAATGTTGGTACTGGTGTTGCGGAAAATATGATGTCAGGAAAAGTTACTATAAATGGAAATGCATCACAAGCAGCTGGAGCTACTGGGCATGGAGGAACTTTAATTATTGAAGGTGACGCTAGTTCTAGATGTGGAATATCAATGAAAGGAATTAATATTATTGTTAAAGGTTCAGTTGGACACATGTCAGCTTTCATGGCTCAAAAAGGAAATTTAATTGTTTTTGGTGATGCTGACGCTGATCTTGGAGACTCTATTTATGAAGCTAAGATATTTGTCAAAGGAAAAGTTAAAAGCTTAGGTGCGGATTGTATTGAAAAAAAAATGGATGAAAAAAATATTCAAATTTTAAAAAATATATTTAAAGAAAATAATATCAAAGAAGATCCGAAAAATTTTAAAAGATATGGATCTGCTAGAAATTTATATAACTTTAAAATAGATAACGTAGGATCATATTAATGAAAAAAAATTTAAAAGAATTCAAAACATTCCCAACGTCAACAATTCAAGAAATTCAAAGAGCTGCAAATGAGGGAATTTATCAAATAAGAGGATTAGGTGCTAAAAGAAAAGTTCCTGATTTTGACGATCTAGTTTTTTTAGGTGCTTCTATGTCGAGATATCCATTAGAAGGTTATAGAGAAACATGTAATACTTCTGTGACCTTAGGTGATAGATTTGCAAAAAAACCTCTTCATCTAGATATTCCAATTACAATAGCTGGTATGAGTTTTGGTGCATTAGGAGCAAATGCAAAAGATGCTTTGGGCAAAGGTGCTTCTGCTATGGGAACATCTACAACTACTGGTGATGGTGGTATGACTAAAGAAGAAAGAGGATCTTCAAAATACTTAGTTTATCAATTACTTCCATCAAGATATGGAATGAACCCTGATGATTTAAGAAAAGCAGATGCTATAGAAGTAGTTGTGGGTCAAGGTGCTAAACCAGGTGGTGGTGGTATGCTTTTAGGACAAAAAATTAATGAACGTGTTGCTGGGATGCGAACTCTTCCTCAAGGAATTGATCAAAGGAGTGCATGTAGACATCCAGATTGGACTGGACCTGACGACTTAGAAATTAAGATACAAGAATTAAGAGAAATAACAAACTGGGAAAAACCCATCTATATTAAAGTTGGTGCTGCAAGATCCTATTATGATACTACGCTCGCAGTAAAAGCTGGTGCAGATGTTGTTGTTTTAGACGGTATGCAAGGTGGTACAGCTGCCACTCAAGATGTTTTTATTGAACATGTTGGAATTCCAACATTAGGCGCTCTAAGAGAAGCTGTGGATGCTTTAAAAGAACTGAATATGCACAGAAAGGTTCAATTGATTGTATCAGGTGGAATAAGAACAGGAGCAGATGTTGCTAAAGCGTTAGCTATGGGTGCAGACGCAGTATCTATTGGTTCAGCTGCAATGATGGCGCTTAATTGTAATGCAGATTTATACCGAGAAGATTATGAAAAACTTGGAACGGAACCAGGCTTTTGTCATCACTGTCACACAGGAAGATGTCCTGTAGGAGTAGCAACACAAGATCCTAAATTAGAAGAAAGATTAGATCCAGTTGAAGGTGGCAGAAGATTAAGAAACTATTTAAGCACTTTAACATTAGAATTACAAACACTTGCAAGGGCCAATGGTAAGTCTGATGTAAGAAATTTAGAACCAGAAGATTTAGTTGCACTAACAGTTGAAGCAGCTGCTATGGCAAGAGTACCTTTGGCCGGTACAGATTGGATACCTGGTTTAAAAGAAAAAGGTTGATTCATTTATCTTAAGTTTATAACCTTTTAATTATGTCAAAAAATTTATCAAAAATTGCTAAACAACAAAAAATAAAATATTTTTTAATCAGTTTTGTGGACTTCTTTGGAGTTTTACGTTCAAAATTAGTTCCTGCACGTGCAATAGACGAAATGCAAGAGAATGGCGCTGGATTTGCTGGTTTTGCAACATGGTTGGATATGACACCAGCGGACAGCGATATGTTTGCAATTCCAGATCCTGATAGTTTGATACAATTGCCATGGAATAAAGAAATTGGATGGTTAGCTTCAGATTTATATATGGATGGAAAGCCAGTTAAAGCATCTCCGAGAGTAATTTTAAAAGAACAAATTAAAAAACTATCAAAGAAAAAACTTAATATGAAGTCTGGTGTTGAATGTGAATATTTTTTGATAAGTGAAGATGGTTCATCAATTGCAGATACAAGAGATATACAATCTAAACCTTGTTATGATCAATCAGCTTTGATGAGAAGATATGAATTAATAAAAGAAATTTGTGACAGCATGATAGAACTTGGGTGGAATCCTTACCAAAATGATCATGAAGATGCGAATGGTCAATTTGAAATGAATTGGGATTATTCAGATTGTTTAGTAACAGCTGACCGTCATGTATTTTTTAAATTTATGGTAAAAAGTTTAGCAGAGAAACATGGTCTTAGAGCAACTTTTATGCCAAAACCTTTTTCAAATCTTACTGGTAATGGTTGTCATGCACATGTTTCATGTTGGGATGGTAAAAAGAATAGGTTTTTAGATAAATCAGATAAATTAGGATTAAGCAAAACAGCTTATAACTTTTTAGGTGGGTTGATTAAAAATGCTGACTCTTTATCTGCATTTTTTAATCCAACAATTAATAGTTATAGAAGAATAAATGCGCCACCAACAAAATCTGGAGCTACTTGGTCTCCTAGCAGTATCTCTTACACTGGTAATAATAGAACACACATGGTTAGAATACCTGATCAAGGAAGATTTGAACTTAGATTGATGGATGGATCAGCAAATCCTTATTTGTTACAAGCAGGTGTGATTGCAGCTGGCTTAGACGGCCTTAATAACAAAATTGATCCGGGTGAACCATTACATTGTAATATGTATGAAGATCATACAAAGTATCCAGATCTACCAAAATTACCAAATGATTTAAGTGAGTCTCTTGATAGATTAAAAGGTAATAAAATGATCAATGAAGCGTTTGGAAGCGATGTAATTAGCAGTTATTTAAAGCTTAGATCAGCAGAATTAAAAGAATTTAACAATAATGAGAGCTTTGATAAAACAAAACCAGTTACTGAATGGGAGAGAAGAAACACTCTCGATTGTTAATAAATGAACTCAGTACTAGAGAGTAATATTTTTTCAATTTCTAATTTTATAAGAAATAATAGCTACAATTTCAAAAAAGATCAGATTTTAGAATCTCTTCCTGATGAATATATAGAAGAAGCAGTCAAAACTATTAGTTCATGGGATACTTATAAACCTACTCCACTCGTAGAGCTAAACAAATTAAGTGATTATTTAAATATAGATAAAATTTATTACAAAGATGAGGGTTTTAGATTTCATCTAAAATCTTTTAAAGCATTAGGTGGAGCTTTTGCGGTTGATAAAATTGTAAAGGAAACTAAGACAAATACAGTTGCAACAGCAACTGCTGGGAACCACGGAAGATCTGTTGCTTGGGGTGCTCAAAGATTAGGAATAAATTGCAAAATTTTTATCAGTGAATTTGTAAGCGAAGAAAGAGCATCAGCAATGAGATCATTAGGTGCTGAAGTAATTAGAGTTAAAGGAAACTATGACGCTTCTTTAAAAGAATGTCTAAAAAAATCTAAGGAAAATAATTGGGAAATTGTTCAGGATGTTTCTTGGGAAGATTATATGGATGTTCCAAAATATATTATGGCCGGATATTCAGTAATGATAAAAGAAATTATAGATGAGCTTAATGATCAAAAAATTACCCATGTGTTTTTACAAGCTGGCGTGGGTGGTATGGCTGCAGCTGCCATAGCAGGATTTGCTAAATTTTCAAAAAACATTCCAAGTTTTATTATTGTTGAACCCAAGGATGCTGAATGTGTTCTTGAAAGTATTAAAAATTCAAAACCAACTTCTATAGATATAAAGAAAGAGTCTATAATGGGAGGAATGTCATGCGGAGATGTTTCAACAGTTGCCTGGGAGATTTTAAAAAATTCTGCAAATTATTGTTTATCAATTTCAGATCAAGGAATTTCTTCGACAGTAGCACTATTAACTAATAAAGATTTTTCAAAAAATAAAATTATCGCTGGTGAATGTGGTGTGCCTGGAATAATTTCCTTAATCAGTCTTATGAAAGAAAAAGAAAAAGTAAAAGAAGTTGGAATAAATGAAAATTCAAAAGTTCTTCTCATTGGCTGTGAAGGTTTAACTGACCAAAAAATGTATGATCAACTTTTAAATAGTGGATTAGAAAAAATTAAATATGTCTAGTAAAGCAATTGTATGGATTAGAGAAGATTTTAGGATAAATTTAAATCCAGCACTTTCTCATGCCTGTCAGAACCATAATGAAGTGGTCGCGTTATATATTTTTAATCCAAAAAATTTTATCAATAAGCGTGAAGCTCAATTGTGGTGGATTTCAAAATCATTAGAAAGTTATTCAAAAGAATTATCTAATTTTAATATCAATTTAGAAATTCAAAAAGGTGATGAGATCGAAGTGCTATCTAAGATAAAGAAAAAAGATAACATAACCCTATATTGGAATAAAATTTATGAACCAGAAATTATTAATCTTGGTAAAAAAATAAGAGATAATATTTTATTAAAAAATGAAATTAATTTTAAATATTTCAAAGGTAATATTCTTAATGAATTCCAAGATGTTACAAAAAAAGACCAAACACCATTTAAAGTTTTTACACCATTCTGGAGAGTTGCAGAAGAAATTTATCTAAATTCAGTACCATCAAAAAATTCAAAAATAAAAAAAATGAAAAAAAAATTTAATTACTTTAAAGATAACATTAATTCCAAAGATTTATTACCCAAAAAGAATTGGTACAAAAAATTTGATAAATATTGGAAAATTTCTGAAAATGAGTCACAAAATTTATTAAATGATTTAATAAAAAATAAAATTAATAATTATGGAACAGATAGAGATATACCAAGTGTAAGTGGAACTTCAAAACTCTCACCATATATAAAACATGGACAAATTCATGTAGAGAATATTTATAAAAAATGTTCAGAAATTAAACCTAAAAATATCAATATTAAAAAATATACAAATGAGCTCGGTTGGCGTGAGTTCTCTCATAGTTTAATAAATTATTTTCCTGAGATGCTTAAAGGAAATTTAAGAAAAGAATTTGATAGATTTCCTTGGGTTAAAAATGACAAATTTTTAAAAGCCTGGAAACAAGGAATGACTGGTTACCCTATAGTTGATGCTGGTATGAGAGAATTATATGAAACTGGATGGATGCACAACAGAGTAAGAATGATTGTTGGATCTTTTTTAGTAAAACATTTAAGAATTGACTGGAAAGAAGGTGAAAAACATTTCAGAAATTGTCTTTTAGATTTTAATGAAGCCAATAATGTTGCTCAATGGCAATGGGTTGCTGGATGTGGGGCGGATGCAGCACCCTATTTTAGAATATTTAATCCAATTTTGCAGGGAGAAAAATTTGATAAAGCAGGTCTTTATGTAAAAAAATGGGTACCAGAACTTAACAAAGTACCAGAAAAATTTATTCATAAACCTTGGGAAATGGATATTAAGTATCAAACAGCTTTAGACACAATTATTGGAAAAAATTATCCAAAACCAATAGTGATACATGAAGATGCAAGAGCTGCGGCTTTAAAAGCTTTTCAAACTTTAAAAAAAAATTAATCTCCTAAAAAATGGTGAATAATTTTCCTATTTTGAGGATGTATTCGATGTTCAAATAAGAATATACCTTGCCAAGTTCCTAATAATAACTTTCTATCTTTTATACTTAAAGATATTTGATTATTAGTAACAGCAGACTTTATATGAGCTGGCATGTCATCTTTTCCTTCAGTTGAGTGAATATAATCTTCATTCATCGGCGCTAATTTATCAAAATAATTTAAAAGATCTGTTTTTACATCTGGATCAGCATTTTCTTGAATAATAAGAGATGCACTTGTATGCAAAATACTTAAATTTAATACTCCATTAGAAAATTTATTTTTTTTTATCCACTCTAATGTTTCGTGAGTAAATTCATATAAGTTTTGTCCATTTGTAATGATATTCAATTCAAAAAAGCTTTGTTTCATATTTGATAATTAATTGATGTTAGTTCATATAATCTACTAATTGTTCTCTTGAAAGGATCTTTTAAACTTAATGAAGAATTCATTTCTTTTAATTTTTTTTCAGATGTAATTAATAAAGGAATTTTTTTTTCATAAAGTATATCAATTAAAGTAATAAACCTTTGTTGTTGGTTAGAATTATTTTCATCAAATTTTGGTAAATTTTCTAAAAATAAGAAAGAACAATTTTTAGCAATCTCAATATAATCTTCAGCTCCAATATTTTTATCACATAAATCTTTAAAATCTAATTTCATAATTCCTTCATAAAAATTTTTAATAAAAAAATTTCTTCCTTTAATATCTAAATTTCTTTCTTGAAACTTTTTATTTTTTGAAATTTCTCTAAAAAATTTATTTGATATAAAATTATTTGTAGAATTAAGTGGAGATAAAAACCTCTCAGTTTTTCCTTTGTCTAATCTGTAATCATTATCAATTGATAAATTAATTTCAATACAACATTTTTTTATGATTTTTAAAAATGGAATAAATTGATCTCTTTGCAAACCATCTTTGTATAAATTTTCAATTCTAATATTTGAGGAAAAAAAAACAATTATATTTTGATTAAATATTTCTTTAAACAATCTTCCTAAGATCATTGCATCAGCAATATTAGTCACTTGAAATTCATCAAAATAAATTAAATCTATTTTTTTTTTTATCTCTTTAACAAAAAGTTCAATAACATCATTTTTTTTTGGATTATTAAATTTAAAATCATGAAATTTAATCATGAACTCATTAAAATGTAGTCTTTGTTTTTTTTTATCCAAATTATCAAAAAAAAAGTTAAGGAGCATAGTTTTTCCTACACCTACATCTCCATGCAAATAAATTCCTAGTTTTTTTTCTTTTTGTTTTGAAAAAAATTTCAACAAAGAAGTATTAATGTAATTATTTTTAAACTGACTTAATTGATTAATTACGTCAATTTGAGCTTGATTGACTTCAAAACTTTCAGTTTTACAATAATCTAAAAAAAGATTATTCAAATTATTCATTATTAAATTTAAAACTATATTTAGCCCTAGGCTCTTTTCTTAGACCAAATGGACCAGGGATAAATATCGTAAGTGGGTTAGTTCCTTTTTCTAAATCAACTCTGTGATAAGCATTAGCAGAACGAAAACCTATGTAACCAGGTTTTCTCCAAAACTTTCCATCTTTTGTTGTCTCCCAATATCCACCACGTAAAATAATAGTAATATATGGGCACATATGATTATGAACACCGTCACCATGATCATCATCTAACATTTCATGTATGAGAATATTAAAAGGAAACCATTTTGGCCTATTTCTAAATAATAAATAATATCTATTCATCCACGGTTTGGCTAAATCATATCTTGGATGTGATGGGCCTCTGTCTAGAACAATTCTTTTCTTACCTAGTTTTTCTAAAATCTTTAAAAACATTTTAGTTTAATCTTAAAATTTGATTACTTTTAATTAGATATAAACTATCGTCACTAACATATGGCTTAGAAAGGTTTCCTCTAGATATTTTATAAGATGAAATCATCCTACCTTTCTGAATATTTATAACAATTATCTTACCATTATTCGTTGTAGCATAAATATTTTTTGTATCTAAAACATATCCTTTAATTAAAATTTTTTCTTTTTTTCTTTTTTTTAAATTATAGAACACATCAGTAGATCTAATAATATTTCCTGTTTTTTTCTCAATTAAATAAAGATAATTATTTTGAGATATAGCAAATATTAATTCATCAACAATAATAGGTTTAATGGAAGAGCTTATAGGATGTGTCCAATTAATTATTCCTGTTTTTTCACTAATTGAAAAAAAATTATTTTTATTATTAGAAAAATAAATATTTCCATCATTTAAAACAAGGTTTGAAAAATTAATTAGATAAGATTGAAAGCTTTCATTATATGGAATTGTGGGCGTCATCCATATCAAATTTCCATTAATTTTATCTAAAGCTACCAATTCTCCCTTGGAATTTAAAAAAATAACTTTTTCATTATTAAATATTACAGAGTTTTCTTTAGCAGAATTAATTATTCTTTCTTCACTTTGAAATTTCCACAACTTTTCACCATTAAATAAAGAAAAGCAAATAAATTCATTATTTCCATCTAAAACATAAAACTTATCTTTGTCGATTTTAATCTGAGAAATAAAATCTGTATTATGATCTTTTTTCCAAATCAACTCACCACTTATAGCATCTAATAAATAATAATTATATAAATTATCTATAATTAAAATTTTTTCCTCATAATTGTATATCTTTAAAAGTGGGTTTTGTTTTTTTTCTTGTTTTTTATAATAATTTACTTTCCATATAAGTTCAGATTTGTCATTAAATCTCAATATTGATCCATCCTTTTCAAAAAATATTATATCATTTCCAAAAAAAGTGATTTCAGGCTCGAACTGATCAAAATAATTAATCTTTTTAAATTTAAATTTTGAAATATTATTTATACTAAGTTTCTTATTAGATGCTCCATGATTATTTCCACTGTACTTGTGTTTATTATCATATGAGTTGGTAATTATTAAAGATAACTGTGAATTGAACTCATTATCATCTGCAATTTTTTTTTTAAATAAAACTGTTTCTTTACCTTCTGATAGCTCAACTATGTTGGATTCGTTAGTCCAAAATCCAGATTTTTTATCAAATGAACAATTACAAATTAATAATACTACACAAATTAAAAATAAATTTTTAGTCACTTAAATCTCGATTTAATCTTTTTTGAGCTTGAGTTTTAATTTCTAAATTTGAATTTTCTAAAGAAACAATTTGTTCGAAGAAATCTTTAGCCTTTTGATTTTCTTGTTTTGAGTAAAAATACTCACCTAAAAGATAGAGAGCATGTGATTTCCAAACACTTTCAGAATTAATTATTGATTTCAAAATTTTTAAAATACCAGCTTCATCAATATTATCAGCATTATAAAGACCTTTTTTATAAATAACTAAGTTTTTAATTTCTTCCTCTAATGGAGTATCTTCAATCAAAATATCAAAATACTGATTAATTTGATCTTTATCATCAGTTAAACCATTATCGATTATAAAGTATAATGCTAATGGTGAATATGTTGAATTTTTCTCTTTTATTACTTTTATTAAACCAGTTAAAATCTTAGTGTTATTTTCTTTATTATAACCAATAGTTAAAGAATTAAATTCATCTGAAACACTAATCTTATTTCTTTTTTTGTACTCTCCATAACCAAAAAAAAATAATAGTAAAACCACAATTGAAATAATTATGGTCAGTATCTTTGATTTATTATTTACAAGAAAATTTTTTATTTTTTCATTTCTTGTATTTGCATCAATTAATGCTGTTTCTTCATCCATATTTAAATCATATTTCTTAGAACATACTGCAGAATTCCACCATTTTTATAATATTCTAATTCGTTCTTGGTGTCTATTCTGCATAAAGTATCTATAATCTTGCTTTCACCTAAAGCATATTTAATTTCAACTTTAATTTTATCTGATGGGTTAATGCCTTTCTCAAGCTCAACGACGCTTATTAGTTCGGAGCCAATTAGATTTAATTTTTTTCGATCAAACCCTTCTAAAAACTGAAGTGGAAGAACACCCATACCAATTAAATTAGATCTATGTATTCTCTCAAAACTTTCCGCTATCACGGCTTTTATACCTAGCAATTTAGTTCCCTTTGCTGCCCAATCTCTTGATGATCCAGTTCCATACTCTTTGCCACCTATAACAACTAGATCAGTATTTCTTCTTTTGTACTCAACAACAGCATCATATATTGGCATTACCTTTTCCTCAGGATAGAGTTTTGTAAATCCACCTTCTGTTCCAGGTGCCATTTCATTTCTAATTCTAATGTTTGCAAAAGTTCCTCTCATCATTACTTCATGATTTCCTCTTCTTGACCCATATGAATTAAAATCTTTTTGTTGTATCTGATGTTTCATAAAATATTCCCCTGTAGGACTATCTTTTTGAATATTTCCAGCAGGAGAAATATGATCTGTGGTAACCATGTCACCTAAAATTAATAATGGTCTTGCATCTTTAATAGCTGTAAATCCCTCAGGCTTATCAGATAGATTTTCAAAAAATGGTGGTTTTTTGACATAAGTTGAACCCTCATCCCAATTATAAATATCACTTTTCTCAGTATTTATTTCTTGCCATTGTTTTGGACCTTCGGAAACATTTGAATATCTTTTTACAAACATCTCTGCATTAAGAGAAGATTTTAAAGTATCTTCTATCTCTTTATTTGATGGCCATATATCTTTTAAATAAACATCATTACCATCTTTGTCTTTACCAAAAGAGTCTTTATAAAGATCAAATTCCATATGTCCTGCTAATGCATATGCAACAACTAATGGAGGTGAAGCTAGATAATTTGCTTTTATGTGAGGAGATATTCTTCCCTCAAAATTTCTATTTCCAGATAGAACTGACACAGCATATAAATTTTCTTTTTGAATAGCGCTTACAATATTATCTGCCAACGGACCAGAGTTACCAATACAAGTTGTGCATCCATAACCTACTAAGTTAAATCCTAATTGGTCAAGAAAAGTATTTAAACCTGCCTTTTCCAAATAATCAGTTACAACTTGTGACCCTGGTGCTAATGAAGTTTTTACCCAAGGTTTTACACTTAAACCTTTTTCAACAGCTTTTTTTGCGAGTAAACCAGCTCCAATCAAAACATTTGGATTAGATGTATTAGTACATGAAGTAATTGCAGCAATTAATATAGAGCCATCTTTTATTTCATAATCTGTATTTTCTACTTTTATAGTTTTTTGTGTATTATTATTTGTTGCTTCCTCAAATACTTTTTTAAAACATGTTGATGCTTCTGTTAATAAAACTTTATCTTGAGGACGTTTTGGTCCTGAGATTGTTGGAACAATTGTTGACATATCCAGTGAAACTTTGTCAGTAAATTCTATTTGATCACTTGCCCACAGTCCTTGTTCCTTAGCATAGTCTTCAACAATTTTTACAGTTTCTTTATTTCTTCCAGAAAATTCTAAATATTTTAAAGTTTCTTCATCAATTGGGAAAAAACCACAAGTAGCTCCATATTCTGGCGCCATGTTAGCAATAGTTGCTCTATCTGCTAAAGTTAAATTTTTTAAACCTGATCCATAAAATTCAACAAATTTACCAACAACGCCTTTGTCTCTTAACATTTTCACAACTGTTAAAACTAAATCGGTAGCAGTGGTGCCTTCTGGCATTTTATTAGTTACTTCAAATCCAACAACTTCAGGAATTAACATTGAAATAGGTTGGCCCAACATACCTGCCTCAGCTTCGATTCCCCCTACTCCCCATCCTAAAACTGATAATCCATTCACCATTGTTGTATGACTATCCGTTCCAACAAGAGTATCTGGAAAAATGTATTTGTCTCCTTTGTATTCTTCTGACCAAACAACTTTTGATAAATACTCTAAATTTACTTGGTGACATATCCCTGTTCCAGGTGGAACAATTCTAAAATTATCAAATGCACTTTGTCCCCACTTTAAAAAAGAATATCTTTCACCATTTCTTTTAAATTCAATATCAACATTTTTTTCAAAAGAATCTGATTTTGCAGATTGATCAACTTGAACAGAATGATCAATAACTAAATCCACTGCTGAAAGAGGATTGATTGTGCCAGGATCTTTGTCTTTTTCTTTCACCGCTTCTCTCATAGCAGCTAAATCTGCTACAGCTGGAATACCTGTATAATCTTGTAAAAGAACTCTTGCAGGTCGATATGCAATTTCAGTTTTGGATTTTTTATCTTTTAACCAATTTTTTATTGCTTCAATTTGATTTTTTGTGACAGATAAATCATCTTCATATCTTAGTAAATTTTCTAAAAGAACTTTGATCGATTTTGGTAATTTTGAAATTCCTTCAAGACCATTTTCTTCTGCTTTCTTTAATGAATAGTACTTATAATTTTGATTGTTAATTTTAATTTCTGAAAGTGAGTTGTAAGAGTTTTTTGTTCCTGGTTTCATAGTTTTATATATAAAAAGTTATTATGCTTAGTAAAAGAAGCCCTGACATAACATAATTAAAGTATTTTATAAATTTCTCATTTGTCGCGAATTTCCTTAAAAATTTGCCGATAAATGTCCATAAAGTAATACTGGTAGATGAGAATAAAAAAGCAAGTAGAACAACCTGAGTCGCATAATTGAAATAATTTTCCCCTAACTCTACATAAGTTGATACTACAATAATACCAACCATTACCCCTTTTGGATTTAGGTATTGAAACAAAAAAGTTTCTATAAACTTTACTGGGTTATCTTTTTTAATTTTATCTGATGCTGTTGATGAGGCAATTTTATAAGCTAAGTAAATTAGAAATAACGTTCCAAGATATTTGATTATCTCTTGAATAATTGGAAATAATTTAAAGATATTTATTAGACCGATAGTCAAAAAAAGAATTAATGATGTAAATCCAAGAGTTACACCCAGAATATGAGGAATTGTTTTAGTTACTCCAAAATTAAACCCGGAATAAGATGCAACAACATTGTTCGGGCCTGGAGTGTATGCTGCAACAAACCAAAATAAACTTATTGATAAAATTTCTGGATGCATTTTAAGCTATCGGTAAACCATTTTCTGCTTTTTGGGATGGATGTAAAAGAGTTACTTTACCTTCCTCATCAATTGAACCTAAAAGTAAAAATTGAGATTTGATTCCAGCAATATTCTTTTCTGGAAAATTACATACTCCAATCACTTGTTTTCCAACTAAATTTTCAGAATTATAGTAATGTGTAATTTGTGCTGAAGATGTTTTTACTCCAATGTCTTTTCCAAAATCAACTTCTACTACTAATGAAGGTTTTCTGGCCTTTTCATTTTTTTTTACTGACAAAACTGTCCCAAGTCTAATATCTAATTTTTCATAAACATCGTAGGTTATTTGAGGTTTCATAATAATAATGTATAATTAAGTTTTACTATGGCTATAGATAACAATTTATATGAAAAATCAATCAAGATCTTGACCGATCTAATAGGTTTTCAAACTGTTTCTGGAACAGATAATAGTGAATTAATTAATTATTGTGAAAAAATTCTTAACGATCTTGGTATTGAAACTTTCAAAGTTTTTGATGATGAAGAAAAAAGAGTAAATTTATTTGGGACTTTAAAAGCGAAAAAAACTAATGGAAAAAAACCTATAATTTTATCTGGACATACAGATGTTGTTCCCGTTTCAAAAGGATGGTCCTCAGATCCATTTACAGCAACAATAAAAAATGAAAAATTATATGGAAGAGGATCCTGTGATATGAAAGGATTTATTGCGTGCACATTAGCTTTCGCACCTGTCTTTAAAGAAAGTGATTTAGATCGTGATATACATTTTTGTTATACATTCGATGAAGAAACAGCATGTATTGGTGCTCCCTTATTAATTAAAGAACTTAAGAAAAGAGATATCAAAAATGGAATTTGTATTATTGGCGAACCAACAAATATGAAAATTATTGATGCTCATAAAGGGATGAATGAATACACAGTACATTTTGGTGGACTTGCGGGTCACAGTTCAAAACCCCATATGGGTGTTAATGCAATTGAATATGCATCAAGATATATAAATAAACTTTTAGAATTAAGACAAGAATTAATCAAAAGAGCACCCCAAGACTGTATCTTTGATCCACCTCACTCTACTTTATCTATAGGAGGTATATCTGGAGGAATAGCGCATAATGTTATCGCTGATAAATGTAAAGTTGAATGGGAGACAAGACCAGTAAATAAAGCTGATGGAGATTTTGTAACTAAAGAAATAGAAAAATTTGTAAGTGAAAAACTTTTGCCTGATATGAAAAAAATTTTCCCTAGCTCTTACATAAAAAAAGAGATTATCGGGGAAGTTGTAGGTTTTGAAAAATTAGACGAGTCTGAGGCTTGTGAATTTGTATCATCTATCACGGGCGATAACTCAAGAGAAGTTGTATCATTTGGAACAGAAGCTGGTCTTTTTCAAGAAGTTGGTATTAGCACAGTTGTTTGCGGCCCAGGTTCAATTGAACAAGCGCATAAAATAGATGAATTTATCGAACTAAATGAACTAAAGAAATGCCTGAATTTTTTAGATGGAATAAAAAATAAATCTATTAATTAATTCCAACCACCTACTGCTTTAACTTCTAAAAATTCTTCCAAACCAAGTTCTCCAGCTTCTCGACCAATACCAGAATGTTTATAACCACCAAAAGGTGCATCAACTGCTATTCCTGCACCATTTACATCAACCATTCCTGAACGAAGCTTTCTTGCTACTCTTTTAACTTTTTCAGGATCTTGTGTTTGAATATAATTTGTTAGTCCATAAGGAGTATCGTTTGCAATTTTAATTGCTTCCTCCTCATTTTCAAAAGGCATAACAGATAAAACTGGTCCAAAAATTTCAGTTCTTGCTACTTCCATGTTATTATTTACATCAGCAAAGACTGTTGGTTTAACAAAATATCCTTTTTCTAAACCATCAGGTTTTCCAACTCCACCTGCAACTAATTTTGCTCCCTCATCAATCCCTTTTTGAATAAGGGTTTGAATTTTGTTGTATTGTGTTTCTGAAATAACAGGTCCTATATGTTCACCTTCTTTTTTAGGATCACCCACTTCAAAATTTTCAGCATACTTCTTAAGTCTTTCTACAGCTTCATTATACATTGATTTTTCCACAAGCATTCTTGTTGGGGCGTTACATGATTGACCTGAGTTTCTAAAGCATCTTAAGGCTCCTCTCTCAATTGCTTCTGGATCTGCATCTTTAAAAATAATATTTGCGCCTTTACCACCCAATTCTAAGCTAACTCTTTTAAAGTCTTTTGCAGCATTTTGAGAAATTAAAGCTCCAGCTCTAGTTGATCCCGTAAATGAAATCATATTAACATCAGGGTGAGCTGTTAAGGCATTTCCTGTTGTAGCACCATCTCCATTAACTAAATTAAATACTCCTGCTGGAAATTTAACTTCATCAATAAGTTCAGCAAGTATCATTGATGATAGAGGTGCTAATTCTGATGGTTTTAAAATCATTGTGCAACCAGATGCTAAAGCAGGCACAACTTTTAAACATACTTGGTTCATTGGCCAATTCCATGGAGTAATCAAAGTACAAACACCTTTTGGTTCATAAAGAATCCTTTGATTAGGCGCATGTTCTCCTAGTGGCTTTTCAAATTCAAAATTTTTTAAATATTTAATAAATGATTTGATGTGAGCTGCACCTGTTCCAGCTTGTAATTTTGTTGAAAAATCTTTTGGCGCTCCCATTTCCATGGTAATTGCTTCTGCAATATCAGCCCATCTTTTTTTATAAAGTTCATATAGTTTTTCTAATAAACTTATTCTCTCCTCTTTTGAACTAAAAGCCCAAGTCTCGAAAGCTTTTTTTGCAGCACCAACCGCAGCATCAACATCTTTTTGATTTCCTAAAGATATCACTGCACAGTTTTCTTCTGTTGCAGGATCTATTACTTTAATTTTTTCAGAGCTACTAGGATTTACCCACTGTCCATTGATATAAAAATTTTTTTTATCTAACATGATTTAAAACTATCCTTTCATTATGTTTTTGCAAATAAATTTGTTAATTCATAAACTATTGTTGCAGCTGCAAGAGAAGTAACTTCTGCATGGTCATAAGCTGGCGAAACTTCTACAACATCAGCTGAAACTAAATTTAATCCAGATAAACCTCTTAGAACATTTACCATTTCTCTGGTTGTCATTCCTGCAATCTCAGGAGTACCAGTTCCTGGTGCAAAAGCTGGATCTAAAACATCAATATCAATTGATAAATAAAGAGGATTATCGCCTACTCTTTTTCTAATTCTTTCAGCAATTTTATCTGTGCCTTCTGTTTGAAATTCATCACAGTGAATAATTTTAAATCCAAAACTCTCATCATTTTTAATGTCATCCCTACTATAAAGAGGACCTCTTATTCCAACATGCATTGAGGCATCATCTAAAAATAAACCTTCTTCTCTTGCTCTTCTAAACGGAGTTCCATGAGTGTAAGGCGCTCCAAAGTAAGTATCCCAAGTATCTAAATGAGCATCAAAATGAACTAAAGATACTGGTCCATTCATTTTCTTATTTATTGCTCTTAATAATGGAACTGCGATCGTATGATCACCACCTAAACTAATAATTCCCCCAACTTTATTTAATAAATCTGTAGCTCCCACTTCTATTTGTTTAATAGCTTCATCAATACTGAATGGATTGCAGGCAATATCTCCAGCATCGGCTACTTGTTGAATTTTAAATGGTTCAACATCATAACTTGGATGATAATTGGTTCTTAAATGTCTTGAAGCCTGACGAATACTTTGTGGTCCAAATCTAGCACCTGGTCTGTAGCTTGTTCCAGCATCAAAAGGAACACCAACAATTGCAACATCACAACTTTCAACATCTCTTAACTCTGGTAATCTTGCAAATGTTGATGGTCCAGCATATCTTGGAACTTTAGTTCCACTAACTGGTTGAATAGGATTTTTATTTTTTTCTTTTTTCATTAATAAAGCCTACCACATTCTTTTAAATTGGAATATCTTCAATTATCAAAATTATGAGGTTAATTAAATCTTTTTTTATATTATTACTTTTGTGTTTTTCTACTCAAGCAAACACCATCTATGAGCTCATTAAGATACCAAATCTTGAAATTTACAATTTAAAAAATGAAAATAAATTAAGATATTTGTATGCCAAGCAACCTTTTACAATCGGTGTAGATAACAATATAAATTGTTTTAATTCTTCTAAAGAGGATTTAGATGAAAAATATACAGTCATTAAGAAAAATCTAGACAGGTATTCAAAGGAATTTTTAAAAAAAATAAATTTAAAATATATTGTTCTTTGTGAAGATTTGTCTATTTCAGGAATAAATACAGCTGGAATTCCAGATAACGTAATGAAAACTCTAATCATTGACATTAAGTTTAATCAAAAATACTTTGAAAGGGTTATTCATCATGAGATTTTTCATATAATTAACGATAGTCACAAAGATTTATTTAATTATGATAATTGGTCAAAATTCAACAATAATGACTTTAAATATGCAGAATGTTCTACATGTACTGAAAAACTTGGACTAGATACTTATTCGAAAACAAATGGATTTATTACAGAATACTCTCAATCAACAGCATCTGAAGATATGGCAGAAGTTTTCTCACATATAATGATGGGATTAATTCCAAATAATGATGATCAAATATTAAAAAATAAAATTAAGTTTTTAAAATCTAAACTCCAAGAATTAGATGAAAATTTTGAATTATGATTAATAAGATCAAGCCATCTAGATCTGAAAAGATTATTTTTATATTTATCTTAACTTTAGCAACTTTCACCATAACTTCATATTTTCTTTTAAAAAATAAATGTTTATTTATTGAAGATTTCAATCCAAAAAATTTAGTATTTGATAACCCAGAAAATATAGCAGTACTTAATATAGATTGTGGAAATGTGATTATAGAACTTTATCCTGATCTATCGCCTAATTCTGTAGAAAGATTTAAAACTTTAATCAAATCTAAAGCTTATGACGATGTTGCTTTCCATAGAGTAATCAAAGATAAATTAGTTCAAGCAGGGGATATTGAATTTGGAAAACGAAATAACATTGATTATGGAAAAATTGGTACAGGTAAATCTGGTTTAGGAACTTTAAATTCAGAAGTAGATAAAGATTTTAATTATGATGCTGGAAGTGTGGCACTAGCAAGAAGTCAGAAATACAATACTGAAGACAGTCAATTTTTTATAACTTTGCAAGATGAACCTTTATATGAAGGTGAATACACGCCAATAGGAAAAGTTTTATACGGATTAGAAACATTAAGAACAATTAAGTACTTAGATAAATCTGTATATGTTCTCAGACCAGATTTTATTAATTCATTAAGAATGTTAATTGACTAAAGGCTTACCAGTAGCAAGAGTGTGTTTTATTCTCTCTTGAGTTTTTTTAGTTTCTATAAGTCTCATGAAAGCATCTAACTCTAATTTAAATAAATCATCCTCTGTTAGAGTTTTTTCAACAGTTGTGTCTCCACCACTCAACACATATGCTAATTCTTTTGCAACTTCTAAACCATGATCTAATATAACTTTATCATTATAAAGTTTTTCTAAAATCTTATTCATTTCATTTCTAACACTCTCTCCTGGTAAGTTAAATTTCAATTCCTCAGTTGGAGTAAAATTCTTATTTTCATTTATAATTTTTTTAGAAACCTCAAATAAACTGTTTCTATTCATTATAGTTTTATCTTTAGGTCTTAAGTATTTCATAGGAACTGCTTCAACAGGAGAAGTTGCTGTTTTTCCATATCCAATAATATCAAAGACTTTTAAAGGCGCATAATTTGGATCTTTTTTAGCTTCTTTAGTTTCAGACCACCTTGCCAACATTTCTTTACAACCGCCTCCAGCAGGTATTAAACCTACAATAGTTTCAACTAAACCAATCACAATATTAGTATGAGAAGCTACAAAATTACTTTGAACTAAAACTTCAAATCCACCTCCTAAAGTTAATCCTGATGGAGCAGAGATAACTGGATATTTTGAGTATTTTAAATGCTTACATGTATCTTGAAAATATTTAATAAACTTTTCTATAGACTTAAAATCTCCTTTGTCAGCAAAATCCATTGTATAGGTTAAATTTACACCTGCAGAAAACTGCATACTTTCATTAATGATTATTAAGGGTTTGTCGGTAGCTTTTTTTAAAGCATCCATTGAATCGTAATCCAATGCATTAGCTTTGGTAGTGAACTCAACTATATTATAATCTTTAAATCTATAAATTTGTGCTGAGCTATTCCCATCAACACTTTGGGCTTTTCTTTTAACTTTTCCAACAGTTTCAATATTTGTGTATTTTTGTCTCTCTCCATAAAATTTTTCATCTTTGGTTTTTGACAATTCCTCTAAAAATTTATTTTCCTTAAATTCATCAATTTTGCTAAAGAAGTTTTCAACTCCTATTTCTTCTAACATTTCAAAGGGGCCTTTAGCCCAATTAAATCCTAGCCTCATCGCTTCATCAATATCGTTAAAATCTTTTGTAATTTCTGGAACTAGAGATGAAGCATATTTAATTATTTTTGATAAAACAGACCATGCATACTCCCCATATTTGTCGCCTCTATTTATTAAAGCATTAAGATCAACCTTGTCTGATTTAACATCAATTTTTTTACTTGGTGAATATTCTCCAGTTTCTAAATTCAAAGCCTCTAAAACTTTTGATCCACCTTCTTTATTTATTCTATAAAAACCACCCTTACCTTTTCTTCCTGTGTACCCGGTATCAATAAGTTTTTTAACTAATGGAATTTCTTGAGCTACAATATGAAATTTATCTGTTTGTGGAAGTTCCTTAATAAAGCTTTTTAAAACATCGGCCATTAAATCTATACCAATCAAATCATATAAACCGAAAACTCCAGTTTTTGGTATTCCCATTGGTCTTCCAAAAATTGCATCTGCTTCCTCTACGGACAGCTTCATTTTAAAAGCTTCTGTCATAGCAATTTGCATAGCATAAACGCCTACTCTATTTCCTAAAAACCCTGGGGTATCATTACAAACAATTGCTCCTTTCCCTAATTCAACTTCACAAAATTCTTTTAAACTATTAATTTTATCTAAATCATTATTTTCGTTTTTAACTATTTCTAATAAGCCCATATATCTCACTGGATTGAAAAAGTGAGTTATACAAAAGTCCTTTTTTTCTTTATCAGTGAGATTTTCAGATAAAACTTTAATTGGTATTGATGAGGTATTTGATGAAACTATTGCTCCATCCTTTCTAGCTTTAAATATCTTTTCATAAATTTGATGTTTAATATCAATTCTTTCAACAACAGCTTCTACTATCCAATCAGCATCTTTAACTACATCAAAGTTATCGTTTATATTTCCAACTTTAATATTGTTTATTTTAGACTTATCAATAAGTAATGGTGGTCTAGATTTGTGAATTCTTTCTCTAGCGTTTGAAGATATTTCTGTAGTTAAATCTAATAAAGTAACAGGAACGTTTGCATTACATAAATGAGCTGCTATCCCACTTCCCATTGTACCTGAACCAATGACAACGACATTCTTTATTTTCATAAAATGAAAAACTTATTAATGATTAATTCCTCTGAGTCTTTCTGATCTTCTTCTTAATAACTCAGCTGTAACCAAAATTAAAGTAGATAAAATAATCAAACAGGTTGCAACCGCTAATATAGTTGGGCTCAACTGTTCTCTTAAACCTGTCCACATTTGAATTGGGATAGTTGTGTTTTCTAATCCAGCTAAGAATAATACAACAACAACTTCATCGAATGATGTCACAAATGCAAATAATCCTCCAGAAATTACTCCTGGGAGAATTAATGGTAATGTAATTTTCATGAATGTGTGAACGGGATCACTTCCTAAGCTTGCAGCAGCTCTTGTAACACTATGATCAAAACCTGATAGCGTTGCTGTTACTGTAATTACTACAAATGGTGTCCCTAAAATAATATGTGCTAAAATTATTCCAGTATGCGTTGCTGCTAATCCAGCTTTTGCCATAAAGAAAAATATTGCAACACCTGAAATAATTAATGGAACAATCATTGGAGAAATTAATACAGCCATTATCAAACCTTTATAAGGCATATGTCTACTGCTCAATCCCAATGCTGCAACTGTTCCAAGTATTACTGACCCTATTGTTGCAAAAATTGCAATTATAAAACTATTTTTAGCAGCTAATCCCCAAGGATTTTTAGTTCCATAAATCATATCTTTGTACCATCTTAGTGAAAAAGCATCTGGATCTAGACGTTTCATACCGTCTGAAAAACTTAAAAACTCTTCAGCGTTAAATGATAATGGAAATATTACAAATAAAGGTGCAATTAAGAAAAAGAAAACTGCTCCACAAATTGTAAGATAAATATAATGCCAAATTCGATAATGCGGTTCGGTATATTTTGGTAAAGCCATCTTATTTATCCTAATTTAATATTATCAATTCCAACTATTTTATTGTACAGCCAGTAAATAACTAAGACCCCAGTTAACAACATTAAGCCCATCGCAGAAGCAAAGCTCCAATCGAGTGTACTCTTCATATGAAAGGCAATTTGATTACTTATTAAAGTACCAGATGCGCCACCAACTAAAGCAGGTGTTATGTAATATCCAATCGCTAAAATAAACACTAATAAACATCCTGCTCCAATTCCTGGGATTGTTAAAGGGAAGTACACTTTCCAGAATGCTACAAAAGGTGTTCCACCCAATGATTTTCCAGCTCTCATTAAACTTGGCGAGATAGTTTTCATCACACTGTAAAGTGGTAAAACCATAAATGGCAATAAGATCTGTGTCATTGCAACATAACTTCCTGTTTTATTGTACATCATCTCAGGTCTGTTATCGTCATCCACTAGCCCTATTCCAACAAAGAAATCATTTACTACCCCTTGCTGTTGTAACAAAATCATCCAACTGGCTGTTCTTACAAGTAGTGATGTCCAAAACGGAAGCAGTACGCAGATCATTAGCAAGTTACTGTACTTCATTGGTAAAGTAGCTAGCAAATGAGCTATCGGGTAAGCCATTAAGAAACAAAAAACTGTTACAAAAAAAGCAATCTCTAAAGTTCTTAACCACAAAACTCTATGAATTCTTCTATCTTCTTCAACACTTACAATTTTTCCTTCCTCATTTTTATACATATCCATAGCTTTTAAATATTTTTGGTTTGTAACTTCTGGAGCTCTTCTTTTAATTGCTCTCCAGTATTCAACATCAGCCCATCTTTTATGAACTGACATTATTTGTTCTTTATAATTTCCTTCTTCAAATTTTTTGGAGGCTCTTCTTAATTTTTTAATGATACTTTTAAATCCATTTTTCGTATAATTAAGTTGTGTAGATAATTTACCTTCACGTTTTTCATCAACTAATTTTATAAAATCTTCATGGAAAGCAGCAAAAACTTCTTCATCAGGTAACTCTTGACCATCCCATGTTTCCATAGCTTTAAAAGTTTTTGGAAGCATTTGAGTTACCATTTTATCATCAACACTTCTCAACAACATATCACCTATTGGAAAGACATAAGTGATTATTAAAAAGAATAATAAAGGAGCAACAAGTAAAAAAGCTTTAATCTTATTTTTTCTTTCAGCTTTTTTTAAACTTACTTCTAACGGTATTCCGTCTGTTGTTAAAATTTTATTTGTTTCTGAGCTCATAAATAAAAAGGGCGGTTATAAAACCGCCCTTCAATTATATTATAAATTTAAGTTCTATAAAACCTAAATTACAGACCAGCTTTCATTGCTTCCCATTTTTCACCAAGCTCTGTGCCGTTGTCAGCCCAGTAAATTGGATCAACTAAGAAGTAATTTTTAGTGTTCTGTGGTGCAGTAGGCATTTGTGGTACCATATTTGTCTTACCATCTTTGTACCATGGCTCTCCTGCTTCCATAATTGCTATAGATGATTTTCTCCAAGGAGCATATGCAATATATTTTGCACTACCAGCTAACATCTCTGTGCTAGTCATCATAGCTAAAGCTTTCTTAGCCATACCGTTTGCATCGTTAGGTCCGCCTTTAACTTGTACGAAATATTCGTAGTCAAGACCTTGAGCGTCCCAAACTTGTTTGATTGGTGCACCTTCTCCAACTTCAGCGTTGAAGAATCTACCATTCCAACCAGTTGCCATTACTACTTCACCAGAAACTAGTAATTCAGGTGGTTGAGCACCAGCAGACCAGAATACACATCCACCTTTAGGGTCTGTGCAAAGCTCTTTGATCTTGTTCATTGCTCTTTCAACGCCTTTATCTGTGCTTAATTCTTCATAGATGTTAGCGCCACCTTTTCCTGGTTTAACACCATCTGCTGCTAAAGCGATCTCTAAGTTTGTTAGAGCGCTTTTGTAGATAGCTCTTTTTCCAGGGAATTTTTTAGTGTTAAAGAAATCTTGAATAGTCTTTGGAGTACCTTTAACGTTTTCAGTGTTATAAGCATAGTTCCAAGAGTACAAGATGTTTCCTACAGCACATTTACTTGGCATTGCAGTGAAGAAATCTTTACTTGCAGGAGTTCCATCTGGAGCTGCTGGGAAGTCTTTGTCAAAATCGAATTCAACAAATAAACCTTCGTCACATCCATTGATAGTGTCCATTGCAAATACGTCGATTATATCCCACGTAATTTTGCCAGCCTCTTTTTGTGCTTTGATTTCTGATAATCCACCTGAATAGTCAACCCAAGCAATGTTAATGCCAAGTTTTTTAGCAGTTGGATCACCATAACCTAACTTTTGAGACTCAGTGTAAGCTCCACCCCATGATACAGCTGTTACAGTTGTAGCGAAAGCTGAAGTAGTTACAGAAAGTACAAAAGAAAGTGCTAGTAATATCTTACTAATTGTTTTCATTTTTCCTCCGTTTAAACGTTTAAAAACAAAATTAAAACAATTTCAAAGAGAAGTGTCAACAGCCCTTTTTGGCTAATTGTTAACAATATATAGTATGTTTATTTTGGGTCTAACGCTCTAGCGTCTTCACTATTCCAACCGATCTTAATCTCATTCCCAAGTTTGATATCAAGATTAGATGATGAATTTGGCACCTTAAGAATAAATTCTGGATTACCTAAAAGATTAATTCTAACTCTAGTATGGTCTCCATGGTAAATAACTTCCTCGATTTTACCATTATGAACATTATCCATCTTATCAGAAGGATTAATCAAAGCTCTTTCTGGTCTTAATGAAACAGTAGTTCTATCACCTTTTGATTTCACAGAAATTGGATTAGCTAGGATTTCTGCATTATTTAGTTTAACTTTACATTTGTCTTTAGAAATATCTGAGACTTCACCTGCAAAAGTATTATTCTCTCCAATAAATTCTGCAACAAAAGAGTTCACAGGTTTTTCATATAACTCATCAGGACTTGATAACTGTTGAACTTTACCATCATTAAAAACTGCAATCCTGTTTGACATGGTTAACGCTTCACTTTGATCATGTGTTACGTAAACAACTGTTACTCCAATGCTCTCGTGAATATGCTTAATTTCATATTGCATGCTCTCTCTTA